>NZ_CAXIAK010000024.1:0-45395 GCF_964021665.1 uncultured Acidovorax sp. | reverse complement strand
CGCCAGTGCTAGCTTTTCGTACCGTCACTTATTGCACTGAAAACGAGGAGACCCCCAGTGGCTGCAGCGGCCCGACATGGGGGTGGTGCACCGGTTGTAGGGCTGGCTTGGCGGGTTCAGCCGCCGGGCACCACGTTCTTACAAGCTCTGGTGCAGCATTTCCCGGTATTGCTCAGGCGTGGCAACGCGCGGGTTGGTCTTGTGGCAGTGGTCGGCCATGGCGCCTTTGATGACATCGTCAAACACATCGGGCGTGACACCCATGGCCGCCAAGCCCGTGGGCAGGCCCAGGCGCGCGTTCATGTCGCGAATCGCCTCGGGGATGTCGGTGGAGGACGCCAAGCCCATGGCGTGGGCCATGCGCTCCAGGCGGCGCTCTTTCTGTACCGACTCTGCTTGCGCGTTGAAACGCACCACTGCAGGCAAGAATATGGCATTGAGCGTGCCGTGGTGCAGGCGCGGGTTCACGCCGCCCAGGCTGTGGCTGAGCGAATGCACAGCCCCCAGCCCTTTCTGGAAAGCCATGGCCCCTTGCATGCTGGCGCTCATCATGTTCAGGCGCGCTTCGCGGTCGCTGCCGTTGCGGGTGGCTTTTTCGATGGCAGCCCAGCCGCGTTCCAGGCCATCCAGTGCAATGCCATCGGCCGGCGGGTTGAAGGCGGCAGACATGAAGGTTTCCATACAGTGCGCAATGGCGTCCATGCCCGTGGCGGCCGTGAGCATGGGGGGCAGACCCAGGGTGAGTTCAGGGTCGCAGATGGCGGCCTTGGGCACCAGGTTCCACGAGTGAAAGCCCAGCTTGCGGTGGTCGTCCACGATGATGATGGCGCCGCGCGCCACCTCGCTGCCCGTGCCGCTGGTGGTGGGCACGGCAATGACCGGCGCGGTGCGCTCGCTGATGCGCGGGGAGCCGCCTTCAATCGTGGCGTAGTGGGTGAGGGGGCCTTCATGGGTGGCTGCAATCGCAATGCCCTTGGCGCAATCGATGGCCGAACCGCCACCTACGGCAATCAGGCCATCGCAGCCCTGGGCCTGGTACACCGCCACGGCCGCGCGCACGGCGGCTTCGGTGGGGTTGGCCGGGGTCTGGTCGAAAACGGCCAGTGGCAGGCCGGGCAGGGCGTCCAGCGCTTTTTGCAGCACCCCGGCGGCTTTCACGCCGGGGTCGGTCACGATCAGGGGGCGGGTGATGCCGACCCGATCGCATTCCTGGCGCAGCAGTTGCACCGCGCCAAACTCGAACTGGATCTGGGTCACGTAGTTGATGAAAGCCATGGTGTGAGATGGATGTGGAGAAGAACGCCAGCGATTACGATAGCCGCCAGCCCGCAAAGGCCCACTTTATAAGGAGGAGACGCACATGCCTACGAAGCAAACCCTGATGACTGTTTTGCTGGCCGTCACTTGCGCGACAAGCGCCAGTGCCCAGTGCCTGACCGATACGCAGGTGTCTGACCTGGTCGCCAACTACGTGGCCAAAAAGCCCGCCGCCAATATCGAGGGCTTGTCAGACGCTGACGGCGCCTGCACCCGCGCCAAGGTCAACAGCCTGCTCGCGCAGCGCTTTGGCAAGGTGGTGGGCTACAAGGCCGGGCTGACCAACCCCGCAGTGCAAAAGCGCTTCAACACCGACAAGCCCGTTTGGGGCAAGCTGTACGAAGGCATGGTGCTGGCCAACGGCGCGGCGGTAGAGGCAGGCTTTGGTGCCCGCCCACTGTTCGAGGCCGACATGCTGGTGCGCGTGAAAAGCGCCCAGATCAACCAGGCCAAGACGCCCCTGCAGGTGTTGGAGTCGATTGACCAGGTCATTCCGTTCATTGAGCTGCCCGACCTGCTGGTGCAGGCGCCGCCCAAGCTCAACGGCGCTGGCGTCAGCGCCATCAATGTGGGCGCTCGTCTGGGCGTTGCCGGTGCGCCGCTGGCCGTGCCAGCCTACCGTGCAGAGCGCTACGCGTTCCTGCAGGCTCTGGCCGACATGCAGGTCAGCCTGACCGATGGCGCTGGCACCCGGCTGGGTGGCGGCAAGGGCAGCGACATTCTGGAGCACCCACTCAACGCCGTGGTGTGGCTGGCCCAGGCCCTGGCGCAAGAAGGGCTGGCAATGCAGCCGGGCGACCTGATCAGCCTGGGCTCTTTCTCGCCCCTGCTGCCACCCAAGGCCGGCCTGTCGGTCACGGCCACATTTGAAGGCCTGCCAGGGGCCGAGCCTGTGCGGGTGAGCTTCAAGTAGGCGTTGCCCCAATTTTTCGACCGCAACCCACGGAGCTTTGTGTTTTGACCGACTTGCACATCCACCACACCCGCCTGACGCCGCAAATGCGCGGCGTGCTGCAAGGCATGGCCCGCGCTGGGCACCCGCCGCTGCACACGCGCACCCCCGAAGATGCGCGCAAGGCCTACGAGGCCGGTGCCGGTGTGCTGGAAGTGCCCAAGGCGCCCCTGCCCAGGGTGAAAGACTTTCACATCCCCGCGCGCGACGGCTACCGCATGCCCGCGCGGCTCTACGCACCTGTCGAGGCGGGGGGCGCCGCGCTGCCGCTGCTGCTGTACCTGCACGGCGGCGGCTTCACCATTGGCAGCATTGCCACGCACGATGTGCTGTGCCGCGAGCTGGCGCGCCTTTCGGGGGCGATGGTGGTGTCGCTGGAATACCGGCTGGCGCCGGAGCACCGGTTTCCCACGGCCAGCAACGACGCGTGGGACGCGCTGGCCTGGCTGGCCCAGCACGCTGCCACGCTGGGCGCAGACCCCGCCCGACTGGCGGTGGGGGGCGACAGCGCTGGGGGTACCCTGGCGGCAGTCAACGCCATCCTGGCGCGCGATGCGGGCCTGCCGCTGGCTTTGCAGCTGCTGTTTTATCCAGGCTGCGCGGCGCACCAGGACACTCCCTCCCACGCCACCTACTCGCGCGGCCTGGTGCTGGAAGAGCCCGCCATCAGCTGGTTCTTTGGGCACTATGTGCAAAGCCGGGCCGAGCGGGAGGACTGGCGGTTTGCCCCCCTGCACGCGCCCGATGTCGAAGGCGTGGCCCCTGCGTGGATCGGCCTGGCCGAGTGTGACCCGCTGGTGGACGAAGGCGTGGACTACGCCGACAAATTGCGCGCCAGCGGCGTGGCGGTCGATCTGGAAATCTACCGTGGCGTGACGCATGAATTCATCAAGATGGGCCGTGCCGTGCCCGAGGCATTGAAAGCCCACGCCGACGCAGCCCGCGCGCTGCGCCAAGCCTTTGGAATGGAGTGATACCGAATGCAACGCCAGAACTTCCGTTGTATGCACCGCCTGCGCGTGCGCTGGGCCGAAGTGGACATGCAGAAAATCGTGTTCAACGCCCACTACCTCATGTACATCGACACCGCCATGTCGGAGTACTGGCGCGCGCTGGCGCTGCCCTACGAGGCCAGCATGCACATCCTGGGCGGCGAGATGTATGTGAAGAAGGCCACGGTGGAATACCACGCCTCGGCCAAGCTGGACGACACGCTGGACGTGGGCATGCGCTGCGCGCGCATTGGCAACTCATCCTGCCTGTTTGAAGCGGCCATTTTCTGTGGCGACCGCTTGCTGGTCACTGGCGAACTGGTCTATGTGTTTGCCGACCCAGCCACTCAGACATCCACCCCGGTGCCTGCGGCGCTGCGGGCGATGCTGGAGGGGTACGAGGCCGGTGCCGAGATGGTCGAAGTGCGCACAGGTGACTGGAATACGCTGGGCCGCGATGCCGCCCGCCTGCGCACGGCGGTGTTTGTGCGCGAACAGGGCATACCCGCCGATGTGGAAGCAGACGCGCTGGATGCCAGCGCGCGCCACGCGGTGCTCTACAACCGCCTGGGGCAGCCTGTGGCTACGGGCCGGCTGCTGCAACAGGCCCCGGGCGTGGGCCGCATTGGGCGCATGGCGGTAGACCGGTCCGTGCGCGGTGCCCAGTGGGGCCGTGTGCTGCTGGCTGCCTTGCTAGAGGCCGCGCGCGCCCGGGGTGACACGCAGGTGCAACTGCGCGCGGGGTGCAGCGCACAAGGGTTCTATGAGCGGGCGGGGTTCACGGTGGCGGGTGCGCCCTATGAGGAAGCCGGGCTGGCCCATGTGCTGATGACCCAGGCGCTTTGAGCGCCAAGCCTGCTGGCGCCCTTGCAGGGGTTGTGCAGGCAGACTCTTAAATATCTTCCAGCAGCGGGTACGGCAGGGCTTGCAACTGCAAGGCCACGCCACCGGCTGCGCCCACCTGCAACGGTTGTTCGGTGGCCGCGATCTGCAGCGAGACCAGCGCATCCACGCCCCCTTGCGGCGACGGCGCAGTCTGCACCACCGTGCCACAAGGCTGCTCCAGGTCGTCGGCGGCAAAGACTTCGCTGCCCACGGCCATGTCGCTGCTGGCGTGCGCTAGATAGGTACGGCGCTTGAGTGTGCCCCGGAACTGGCTGCGCGCCACCACTTCCTGGCCGGGGTAGCAGCCCTTCTTGAAGTTCACACCGCCCACCGATTCGTAGTTGAGCATTTGCGGCACAAACGCATCCACCAGCGGTGCCGTGAGCGTGGCAACACCGCTTTGCACCTCGCTCCACAGCCAGATCGATGGGTCGAGCTGCGGGCCCTGGGGTGCGGGGCTGCCCTGGGGGGCGATCCACAGCGCGCGCGGCTGGCCTGCGGCCGGGTAGAGGTGGATGATCGTGTTTTGATCAAAATCGGCCTTGGACCAAGCAGGTAAAGCGCCGCCAGCTATGGTTTTGATAGTGTCACCCGCCAGCCCGTAGAGTGCGAAGTCCGCCGTCGCATCGCTGAGCTTGGCTTTGGCGCGCAGCACAAACATCGACAGGCGCTTGAGCGTGGCGGCCAGCAAGTCCAGGCTGCAAACCAGCAGCACTTCGGTGGCGCTGCGCTTGAAGCCGATGAAGCTGGCTTGCATTCGGCCCTTGGCCGACAAAAAAGCCGCCAGCCGGGCGTGCTGCATGTCCAGCAGCGCAAAGTCCTGCGTCAACTGGCCGTGAAGGAATTTCGCGGCGTCTTCGCCTTCCACGCGAATCACGCCGAGGTGGGACAGGGGGGCAATACCGTTCAAAAGCTGCGTCATGGCTGAATTATGATGCCCCCTCCTTTTCACACAGGCAGCAGGGTTGTGCGACGTTTACTGGCATGGGTGTTTGTTTTATTGATCGCCAGCGGCGCCGCTGCCGCATGGTGGTTGCACGAGCCCCTGACCACAGGTGCCGAGCCGCTGGAGCTGGCGATTGAGCCCGGCACCACCCCGCGCGGCGTGGCCCGTGATGTGGTGGCTGCGGGTGCGCAGACCAACGCGCAGCTGCTCTACGCCTGGTTTCGCCTGTCTGGCCAAGACCGCCAGATCAAGGCGGGCAACTACGAGATTCCGGCAGGCACCACACCACGCAGTTTGCTGCGCATGCTGGTGCGCGGCGAGGAGGCCTTGCGGACCTTGACCCTGGTGGAGGGCTGGACCTTCCGGCAAGTGCGCCAGGCGCTGGCCAAGGAAGATCAGATCAAACAAGACACGGCGCAGCTGACGGCTGAGCAAATCATGGCCCAGCTGGGCCGCCCGGGTGTGCACCCGGAAGGGCGGTTTTTTCCTGACACCTATTCGTATGCCAAGGGTTCGAGCGACCTGGCGCTGCTGCGCCGTGCATTGCACGCCATGGACCGCCGGTTGGAGGCCGCGTGGGCGGCACGGGCATCAGATGTGCCGCTGAAGTCACCCGACGAAGCGCTGATTCTGGCCAGCATTGTTGAAAAAGAAACCGGCCGGGCCAGCGACCGGGCGCAAATTGCCGGGGTGTTTGCCAACCGCCTGCGGGTGGGCATGCTGCTGCAGACCGACCCCACCGTCATCTACGGCCTGGGCGAGAAGTTTGACGGCAACCTGCGCCGCCGTGACCTGCAGACCGACACGCCCTGGAACACCTACACCCGTCCCGGCTTGCCGCCCACGCCCATCGCCATGCCGGGCAAGGCGGCCCTGCTGGCCGCGGTGCAGCCAGCGTCCACCCGTGCGCTCTACTTTGTGGCCAAGGGCGATGGCTCCAGCCATTTCAGCACCAGTCTGGACGAACACAATCGGGCGGTGAATCGCTACCAGCGGGGGCAATCGCAGTAACTGGTGTGCAGGCGGTAGATGGCGGTTGATCGACTTGATGGGGCACGGCCTCAACACTGAAGGGTTCCATGTCACGTTCTGGCTTATTCATCTCGTTTGAAGGCATCGACGGTGCAGGCAAGTCCTCGCACATCGACGGCTTGGCACAAGCCTTTCGGGCCCAGGGCCGCAACGTCACGCTCAGTCGGGAGCCCGGCGGCACCCCGCTGGCCGAAAAGCTGCGCGAGCTGGTGTTGAATGACCCCATGGATGCGCTGACCGAAGCCCTGTTGATCTTCGCGGCCCGGCGCGACCATTTGTGCCAGGTGATTGAACCGGCCCTGGCGCGTGGCGATGTGGTGCTGTGCGACCGCTTCACCGATGCCACTTTTGCCTACCAAGGCGCTGGGCGCGGGTTTGATACGAATTTGCTATCGATTTTGGAGCGCATGGCGCAGACTGGTGTTGCGCCAGAGCCTGATTTGATGCGTGAACCCGATTTGACCGTGTGGTTTGATTTGACCCCTGAAGTGGCGGCCGAGCGGCTGGCCGGTGCGCGAGTGCCCGACCGGTTCGAGTCCCAGCCCGTGGAGTTCTTCCGGCGCGTAGCCCAGGGCTATGCCGACCGGGCGGCTGCCGCGCCCCAGCGCTTCGCCCGCATCGATGCCGCACAGGACCGCCACCGTGTTTGGCAGCAGCTCACCAGCGTGTTTGTGCGCAAGGGGTGGTTGTCCATCATGGTGCCCACGCCAGGAGCCGTCGCGTGAGCAATCTGCCTTCCAACAATTCCCCCGCACTGGCGCCGTGGATTGCGGCGCAGCGCACCACCTTGCTCGCGCAACGTGGCCACGCGTGGTTGCTGCAAGGCCCCTCAGGCATGGGGCAGTATGCCCTGGGCCTGGAGCTGGTGCGCGCCTGGCTGTGCGATGCACCCACCCCGCACGGAGCGTGCGGCCAGTGCGTCAGTTGCCACGCCATTGAGGTGCGCACCCATGCGGATCTGTGTGTGCTGATGCCCGAAGTGCAGATGATGGAGCTGGGCTGGCCCTTGTCGGAAAAAGCCCAGGCCGAAATCGACGACAAGAAGCGCAAACCCAGCCGCGAAATTCGCGTGGAAGCCATGCGCGATGCGGTGGAGTTTTCACAGCGCACCTCTGCCCGCGGGCGCGGCAAGGCGGTGCTGGTTTACCCCGCAGAGCAGATGAACCACGTCACGGCCAATGCGCTGCTCAAGACGCTGGAAGAGCCGCCGGGCGACGTGCGTTTTGTGCTGGCCAGCGAGGCCGCACACCAGTTGCTGCCCACCATTCGCAGCCGTTGCCTGGGCCATACCATGACGTGGCCTGCGCAGACCGACATGCTGCAGTGGCTGCAATCGCAAGGCGTTGCCGCCGATGCGGCCACCGCGTTTTTGCGTGCAGCGGGCGGTCGGCCTGATGATGCGCTGGCGGTGGCCCGTTCAGGGCGCAGCCCCCAGGCCTGGGCATCGCTGCCGCAGGCGGTGGCGCGTGGGGATGTCACTGCGCTGGGCGACTGGACGCCCGCGCAGGCCATTGAGGCCTTGCAAAAGCTCTGCCATGACTTGCTGGCCGTGGCGGTAGGAGCCGCGCCGCGCTACTTCGCTGCGGCTGATCTACCCAAGCCGCCACCCTTGGCCGCGCTCACCCGCTGGTCCAAGGCGCTGGCCAAGGAGGCACGCACGGCAGACCACCCCTTCAATGCCGGACTGATGCTGGAAGCGCTTGTCGCCCAGGCGCGAAACACCCTACACTCCAGACAACCAACGCATTCCTGACCATGAGCACTCCGTCCAATGCCCCCCGTCCCAGCGTCATGCAGCTGGCCATCAAGGAAAAGGGCGCTTTGTATGCTGCGTACATTCCCTTTTTTGTAGAAGGCGGCATTTTTGTCCCCACCCAGCGCGACTACAAGCTGGGCGACGACGTCTACGTGCTGCTGACCTTGCCAGAAGATACCCAACGCTACCCGGTGGCGGGTCGCGTGGCGTGGGTGACCCCAGCGCGTGCGGCCGGTAATCGCACCCAGGGGGTCGGCATCCAGTTTCCGAAAGACGAAAAATCCCGTCTGCTCAAGCTCAAGATCGAAGAAATCTTGGGAACTGCCCTGGGCTCGGAGCGTCCTACCCAGACCATTTGATGGCGCCGTTGCGCCCTGTGCCGACCCGCGCTGGCTGGTCGGCTTTTTTATTTTGATGCCGCATGTTTATTGACTCGCACTGTCATCTCTCATTTCCCGAACTAGTGAGCCAAATGCCAGCCATTCGCCAGGCGATGGCCGATGCCCGCGTGGACCGGGCCCTGTGTATCTGCACCACCATGGAAGAGTTTGGTGACGTGCACGCTCTGGCATTGGCCTACGACAACTTCTGGAGCACGGTGGGCGTGCACCCCGACAACGAGGGCGTGCAGGAGCCCTCTGTGGAGGACTTGCTGGCCAAAGCCGCGTTGCCCCGTGTGGTGGCGATTGGCGAAACCGGGCTGGACTATTACGGCATGGAAGACCGCAAGGGCGGGCGCAGCGTGGCTGATCTGGAGTGGCAGCGCGACCGTTTCCGCACCCATATCCGCGCGGCGCGCGCCTGCGCCAAACCGTTGATCATCCACACCCGCAGTGCGTCGGACGACACATTGGCCATCCTTCGGGAAGAAGGGGAAGATGGTGCAGGCAACATCGCGGGCGGTGTCTTCCATTGCTTCACGGAATCCATGCAGGTGGCCCGGGCTGCGCTGGACCTGGGGTACTACCTCTCGTTCTCCGGCATCATCACCTTCAAGAACGCGCAGGACTTGCGTGACGTGGTGGCATTCACTCCGCTGGACCGAATCTTGATCGAGACCGACAGCCCCTATCTGGCGCCGGTGCCGTACCGAGGGAAAACCAACAATCCTTCCTTTGTGCCTTATGTCGCCCAGCAGGTGGCGCAGTGCAAAGGCATTGCGGTGGAAGAGGTGGGACACGCCACCAGCCGCAACTTTGAAACACTGTTCAAAGGGGTGACGCCATGATCCATCGTCGCAACGTGCTGTTGGCCGCGGGGGCCGCAGTAGCCAGCCCTCTGGCTTGGGCAGGCTCGTACGAAGATTTTTTCACGGCCATTTTGCGCGACGACCCTGCCACCATCACTGCCTTGCTGCGCCGGGGCTTCGATCCCAACACACGCGATGCCAAAGGGCAGGTGGGTTTGGTCATTGCCTTGAAACAAGAGTCCGACAAAGCATTCGACGCTTTGCTGGCCGCGCGCAACACGCAGGTGGAAGCGCGCAACGCGCAGGACGAAAGCCCGCTGATGATGGCGGCCATCAAGGGCAATGTGGAGGCGGTACGCAAGCTGATCGCTCGCGATGCAGATGTCAACAAGACCGGCTGGGCGCCGCTGCACTACGCTGCTTCTGGTGGCACTGAGCAGCATTTGCGTATAGCGGCGCTGTTGCTGGAGAACCATGCCTATATCGACGCTGCTTCTCCCAATGGCACCACGCCTTTGATGATGGCCGCGCAGTATGGCTCCGCAGAGATGGTGAAGTTATTGCTGGATGAAGGGGCGGACCCCACTCTGAAAAACCAGCTGGGTTTGACTGCTGTGAATTTTGCGCAGCGGGTCAGCCGCAGCGAATTGGCTGCGCAGCTTTCGGCAGCGATTCGCAAGCGCCAGCCCAACGCCGGCTCCTGGTGATTGACGGCTACTGGTGCGCGTAGCGGCGCGCCATCAAAGCTCTGCGGGCGTGGCCGTACGGCTCTGCAAGCGGGCGTAGAGGCCGCCCGAAGCCATCAGTTGCGCGTGGGTGCCTTGCTCCACGATGGCCCCGCGCTCCATGACGACCACGCGATCGGCATGCTCAATGGTCGAGAGGCGGTGGGCAATTACCAGCGTGGTTCTTCCTTGCATCAGCCGCTGCAAGGCGTCTTGAACCAGGCGCTCGGATTCGGTGTCGAGCGCTGATGTCGCTTCGTCCAGTATCAGGATGGGAGCGTTTTTATACAGCGCACGGGCAATGGCCAAACGTTGCCGTTGCCCCCCAGACAGTTGTGCTGCATTGTGGCCTGCCACGGTATGAATGCCCTGCGGTAGCGCCGCAATGTGCTCTGCCAGATTGGCTGCCGCCAGACATTCGTGCACCCGCTTTTCATCCATGGCGCTGCCCAGCGCCACATTGGCCGCGATGGTGTCGTTGAACATCACCACGTCCTGGCTCACCATGGCAAATTGGCTGCGCAGGGAGGCCAGGTTCCAGGTGCTCAGCTCATGCCCGTCGAGCGTGATCTGGCCCTGACTGCTGTTGACGAAACGTGGCAGCAGGTTGACCAACGTTGTCTTGCCCGCGCCCGAGGGGCCCACCAGCGCCACGATCTCGCCCGGTGCCACACGCAGGCTGACGTTGTTGAGCGCTGGCGCCTGTTCTGCGCCGAAAGAGACGCTGACCTGGTTCAGCACAATCTCTCCCCGCACCCGGTCGGCAGTGTGCGTGCCTTCTGACTCTGCCCCGGTGTCACCCAGTAGCGATAAACCTCGTTCCAGCGCAGCAACGCCACGCGTGATGGGGTTGGCCACATCCGCCAGCCGGCGGATGGGGGCAATCAGCATCAACATCGCGGTGATGAACGAGACAAACCCGCCGACCGTGACGTCTTTGGAGTCCACCACCCCACGGCTTTGCCACAGGGCGATGCAGATCACCGCCGACAAGGCTGCGGCTGCCAACAATTGGGTCAGCGGCGTCATGGCAGCTGAGGCGATGGTGGATTTGATCGCCAGGCGTCGCAGGCTCTGGCTCAGCGCGCCGAAACGGCTTGCCTGGCTTTGCTGGGCACCGTGCAGGCGCACCATGCGGTGGGCCAGTACGTTTTCTTCCACCACGTAGGCGAGTTCATCGGTGGCTTGCTGGCTGAATTTGGTGAGCTTGTACAGACGGTGTGACAAGGTTTTCATGATCCAGGCCACGCCCGGCACTACCACGGCCACGATCAGCGTCAGTTGCCAGTTCAGGTACAGCAGGTATCCCAGCAGGGCAATCAATGTGAAGCCATCCCGAGAGAGGCCCAGAAGCGCTTGCACCAGCAGGTTGGATCCGTTCTGCACCTCGTACACCACCGTGTTCGAAAGCGCACTGGCCGATTGGCGGCCAAACAGGCCCATTTCTGCTGCCAGCACACGCTCAAACAAAGCCTTGCGCAATAGCAGCATGCCCTCGTTGGCAATCTTGGCCAGCGCGTATTGGCCTATGAATTGAGCCAGGCCTCTGATGAGAAAGACCCCCATGATGGCCAGAGGAACCGTCCACAGCTGCAGGGTGCCTTGGGTGAATCCCTTGTCCAGCAACGGCTGCAAGAGGGCAGGAATCATGGGCTCGGTCACAGCGCCGACCAAGGTCGCGGCAATCGCCAAGCCCCATGCAAGCCGCTGGTGCCCGAAGTAGACCGCCAGCCGTGCCAGTCTGGTCATCAAGGGAAGGCTGGAGGTGGCGCGCTGCTCGCCTTGCGATTCATTTGCTTGCATGTGACGCGGATTCTACGGTTGCGGCATTGCACTTCGGGTTGAAGTGGGCGGGGCAGAGCAACAACTGCGTGCGCCAAAGTTGCATGCACGCTTGGACTACGCGTTGTTGGCAGGTTCTCTGGCCCCGTTCACGCCGGAAGACGCGTGGAATCCATGGGTGCCTGAAAGTCGCAAAAAATGCCTTTCCCTGTGAGGGATGCCGAACAGTTTGTCACAGGGGGGGCTTTCCAGTGTGTAACATTGAAGGTTGTCTTCCGCCAGACTGCGATAGTTCGGCTATTTCTGAACGCCAATGACCATCGAACACCACTCACACCAAATTCTCGCTGCGGCCAAGCCGCTCCATCACCGCCGAAATGTGCTGGCTGCCTTGGCCGCGACCTCGGTAGCGCCGGCCATGGCGCAGTTTCGTGTCGAAGTCACCGGCGTGGGCTTGACGCAATTGCCGATTGCCATCGCTCCGTTTCGTGGCGATGCCCAGGCTCCCCAGAAGATTGCTGCAATTGTTCAGGCGGACTTGGAGCGCAGTGGTCAGTTTCGCTCCATCGATGCTTCGGGCGCTGCAATGGACGAATCGTCGCGCCCCGACGTGGCAATGTGGCGGCAAAAAAGCGCCGATTCTCTGGCTACCGGCAGTATCACCCGGATGGCCGATGGGCGGTATGACGTGCGCTTCAGGCTCTGGGACGTGGTTCGGGGTCAGGATTTGGGTGGGCAGAGCTTTGTCGTGACCCAAGGCGATTTGCGTCTGGTGGCGCACCGTATCGCCGACTTCATTTACGAAAAGCTCACGGGCGAGCGAGGTGTGTTTTCCACGCGCATCACTTACGTGACCAAGACCGGTTCTCGCTACAGCCTCTGGGTGGCGGATGCGGATGGTGAGAACGCCCAGTCCGCGCTGTCCAGCCCCGAGCCCATCATCTCGCCTGCGTGGTCTCCGAGCGGTGGGCAGATCGCTTACGTGTCTTTCGAATCACGCAAGCCCGTGGTGTATGTGCACGACGTGGCCACGGGGCGTCGCCGTTTGATTGCGAATTTCCGCGGCTCCAACAGTGCTCCTGCCTGGGCTCCAGATGGCCGCACTTTGGCGGTCACCCTCAGCCGTGACGGCGGCTCGCAGCTCTACACCATTGACGCCAATGGAGGAGAGCCGCGTCGTCTTATGCAGAGTTCTGGTATCGACACGGAGCCGGTGTTTTCGAGCGATGGTCGCACGATTTACTTCGTGAGCGATCGTGGTGGCGCGCCCCAGATTTATCGTGTTCCCGTTGGCGGCGGTAGTGCTGAGCGAGTGACCTTCTCTGGAAACTACAACATCTCCCCCAGCATCAGCCCTGATGGCAAGTGGCTTGCCTTCATCTCTCGGGTGGGTGGGGCCTTCAAGCTGCACGTCATGGATCTCGCTTCCGGCGCAGTCAATGCCATTACAGACACGACAGCGGATGAGAGTCCAAGCTTTGCACCCAACAGCCGACTGCTGGTGTACGCGACTCAGCAGCAGGGGCGTGAGGCTCTGATGACAACAACGCTGGACGGAAAAATCAAGGCACGCTTGGCAGGACAAGCAGGGGACATTCGAGAGCCTGACTGGGGCTCGTTCCAAAAACAATGAACTTTTGACTCTTTTTAGCAATCCGTAATTTCTGGAGATTTTTTGATGATCAAACACGCAACCCTCGCCCTTTCCCTCGTCGCACTTCTTGCCGCAGGCTGCAGCTCTGGCGTCAAGCTCGACGATGTGCCCGTTGAAGACAAAACAGGCTCTACTTCTACCACTGGTAACGGTGCCAACTCCGGTAGCACCAGCCAAAGCGGCGTGGCTGGGGTAGATCTGGGACAGTCGGCTCGCGATGCTGCCGGCCCGGTGGGTGTGAGCCGTATCGTGTACTTTGACTATGACAGCTACGTCATCAAGCCAGAATTCCAATCTTTGATTGAGGCACATGCCCGTTTCATCAAAGCTGGCGGTAACCGCAAGCTAATGGTGGAAGGCCACACCGACGAGCGCGGTGGCCGCGAATACAACCTGGCTCTGGGCCAAAAGCGCGCTGAAGCCGTTCGTCGCGCCCTGGCATTGCTGGGGGTGTCGGATGCACAGGTGGAGGCTGTGAGCTTTGGCAAGGAAAAGCCTGCTGCCCAAGGTGGCACGGAAGAAGTGCACGCGAAAAATCGCCGTGCTGAACTGTCGTACCGCTAATGCACACCGGTGTGATCGCCAAACCCGTGAAATCCCTGCTGGCCCTTGTGCTGGCGGGGCTTTTTGCTTCGGCCAGCAACGCCGCCATTTTTTTTTTTTTTTAAGCACGTCGTGCCATCCTTGAGCTTCGCCAGCGTGTGGATTCCATGCAGGCTGCCCAGCAAAAGGCAGCGGACGAGCACCGCCAAGACACCGAGCAACTTCGCCGCATCCTGCTGGATTTGCAAAACCAGATTGAGGTGCTGCGGGTGGAGCAGGCGAAATTGCGCGGCCAAAATGAGCAGCTCATCAGGGACGTCGCGGACCTGCAGCGCCGTCAAAAAGACATCGCCCAAGGGGTGGATGAAAGGCTGAGCAAGTTCGAGCCGGTCAAGGTGACGCTGGACGGACAGGAGTTCCAGGCTGACCCTGCTGAAAAGCGTGATTTCGAAGCCGCCCTGGCGGTCTTCCGTTCTGGCAAGTTTGCCGAGGCCAACACGGCTTTCGCATCCTTCGTGCGTCAATACCCCCGAAGCGGTTATGGCCCATCTGCCCGTTTTTGGTTGGGTAATGCACAGTATGCGCAGCGCGAGTACAAAGAAGCGATTGGCAATTTCAAGCAGTTGCTTTCGGATGCGCCTTCGCACGCACGCGCACCCGAGGCGGCTCTCTCGATCGCCAATTGCCAGTTGGAACTCAAAGACAACCGTGCAGCCCGAAAAACGCTGGAAGATTTGGTGCGCGTTTACCCACAATCTGAAGCCGCTGCCGCTGCCAAAGAACGACTTGCGCGCTTGAAGTGACATCCAATTCTTTGTCTGCGTTAAATACCGCTGAAGCCACGCAGCTGCCGGACGAGGTGACTCAGCGCCGATTCGGCGGTCTGGAGCGGCTGTACGGAGTGGGCGGGGCTCAGCGCATCCGTGATGCTCATGTCGTTGTCGTGGGTGTGGGCGGGGTCGGTTCCTGGACGGCCGAGGCCTTGGCCCGCAGTGGTGTCGGCCAACTGACCTTGGTGGACTTGGACCATGTGGCTGAGTCCAACATCAACCGCCAAATCCATGCGGTCTCTACCACGGTGGGTCAGGCCAAGGTGCTTGCCATGCGTGACCGGGTCGCGCTGATCAATCCAGGTTGCGTGGTTCATTGCATCGAAGACTTTGTCGAGCCTGAGAACTGGCCGGAGCTGCTCGGCGGCGTGAAAGTGTCTGCAGTGGTAGACGCCTGCGATCAAGTGCGAGCGAAGACTGCCATGGCTGCTTGGGCCCTTGCCAACAAGCAGTTGTTGATTTCGGTAGGTGCCGCAGGCGGCAAGCGCCAGGCCCACAAGGTGGACATCGATGACCTGTCTGCCACGACGCATGACCCTCTGTTGGCGCAGCTTCGTTACCGCCTCAGAAAACACCACCGTGCTGCACGAGACGGTAAAAAAATCGGTGTCTCCTGCGTTTTTAGCCGTGAGTCCGTGGCGCCGCCCGATGCTTCATGCGCGGTGGAAAGTGGGGGTGACGGATCGCTCAACTGCCATGGCTATGGATCGGTGGTTGCGGTGACGGCGACTTTTGGCCAATGTGCGGCCGGCTGGGTGCTCGACAAAATTGCCGGGGTTTCTTCTTGGTCCTGAAATTCAGGCTATAATTTGAGACTCTACAGAAATGTAAAGAGACAGGTTGGGACGTTAGCTCAGTTGGTAGAGCAGCGGACTTTTAATCCGTTGGTCACAAGTTCGAATCTTGTACGTCCTACCACCCAATTTGGCCAATCGCCTTCGAACCCGCTGCTTGTAAAAGCAGTGGGTTTTGTTTTTTTGCTCTCGTGAATTATCTAGCAGGGTAGCCGCCCATGGTTGCAACAGGCGGCCACCCGAGACTCATGCTCCAGCAGTCTCGTTATTTTTTGACACTGGCGCGTTTGGACTGGGGCTTTGCAGTTCGCTTGTGACTTGTTGGTTTCGCCTTGCTGCGGCTGGCGGTGTGGGATGGCTTCACTTGTGAGCTTTTTTGTACAGCGTGTACTTTCGGGCTGTGGTGAAGCCCCTTGGCCATGAGGGCTGGAGACAGTGCGAGAGCGAGGGCAAGAATGAGAATTTTTTTCATGTTGTGATTACTCTTGGGTGCCGAGATTGGCGCAGCGATGTTGCGTGAACTCGTGCTTCATGACAATCAATCACAGGGTATTTCCTCCCCCTGGATATTGCTTACATAGAGCCTGCTTCGGAGCAGCAAAGTAGCCCTCGCGGGGCGGCTCGTCAAATCAACGAAAATATGCGGTCGCCGGTGTCTGTCTTCCCTCAGGGTGCAAGACACCTGCACAACACATATCAATGACAAAACAGGGCGCCTGAGCGCACTACAACACAAAGAAAGAGAAGCACCATGGGCGCGCAGTGGAAAGCAAAGGGCAAGGCACTGGTGGCTGATGCCAAAGGCAAGCTGTTTGGCAAGCTGGTCAAGGAAATCACTGTAGCTGCGCGTGGTGGGGCAGACCCTGCTACCAATTCTCGCTTGCGCTTGGTGGTCGAGCAGGCCCGCAAGGCTTCCATGCCCAAAGACACGCTGGAGCGCGCCATCAAGAAGGGTTCGGGTACAGGCGCTGATGCGGTGAACTACGAGCGCGTGATTTACGAAGGGTTCGCTCCGCATCAAGTGGCTGTGATGGTGGAGTGCCTGACCGACAACGTGAATCGCACCGCGCCTGAAATGCGGGTGCTGTTTCGCAAAGGGCAGTTGGGCACCTCGGGTTCCGTGGCGTGGGATTTCAACCATGTGGGCATGATTGAAGCTGAGCCCGCTCGTCCTGACGCCGACCCCGAGCTTGCAGCGATTGAAGCGGGAGCCCAGGACTTTGAAGCCGGTGACGAAGAGGGCGTCACCATGTTCTGGACGGATCCCACGGATCTGGATCTGGTCAGCCGTGCACTGCCAGCCCAAGGCTTCACCGTGTTGTCTGCCAAGCTGGGCTACAAGCCCAAGAACCCTGTCAATCCAGCGAATCTCACGGCAGAGCAGCTGGAAGAGGTGGAGAGCTTTCTGGCTGCCATTGATGCCAATGACGACGTGCAAAACGTCTTTGTCAGCCTGGCGGGCTGATTCCAGCTTTTTCAAGCTTCCGGGTTTTCAAGAGGCTGCGCCGCGCACTTGATTTCAAGTGTGCGGCCCCCATTTTTCGCCCGGGGCAAGAGCGCCTGATGAGTGCAGTGCGCACGATTTGCCCCAGGGCCTCAAGCAACCGCCCTGGGTATTCACACAGACAGAACCATGACCGATCACTACTCTGCTTTGGGGCTGGCGGCCCATGCTTCGTTGGCAGATATCAAAAAAGCCTTTCGGCAAAAGGCCTCTTTCTATCACCCGGACAAGAACGACGCCCCGGATGCCGCTCAGCGCTTCGCTGCCGTGCAAAAGGCTTATGAGGTGCTCTCGGACGAGGCCGCTCGCCAAGCCTATGACGATAACCGCCGACGCAACCTGCTGGACGACCCTCTGCAGACCGCCCAGGAAATCTGGCAAACCTACACCCACAACATTCTTGCCCCGTGAAAATCTCTCCTTTTTTCCATGACTTGCGCTCGGCTTATCAGGCCGAGATTGATGACCTGACCCAAGACTCCGAAGGCAAGGATGTGCTGCGCAAGCGGCTGGCCCAAAAGCGTTCGGAGATCGGCTTCTTGGTCAAGATGATGGAGCTGGCCCCGGAGATGGTGGCTGTGGTCTTCCACCAAGGTTTTCGCTTCACCCGCGCTGCTCCGCTGGAACAGGCGCTGGCTGTGGGGCAAGACCATCTGCCACCGTGGGAAAGCCTGAGCACTTGCATCTCCCTGGAGCCCTGGGCAGCAGCGCTGGCCAAGACGGTGCTTGCAGAGCCAGGTGGCGACCGTTTCATGGTGATCGCTGCCGGTTTGGAGTATTTACAGCAGGCCAGGTTTGCTGGTTCGGCTGTGGGTGGCGAGGCAGATGCTGAAGGTGATGAGGACGATGTAGACGACCGCGAGCACGACGATGACTACGACGCACTGAGTGCAGACGATGTCGTGGAACCACACGACAGCCGCAGCCGCGAAGAAGCCAGCGCAAACTGGCTGGCCGACGTGGGCTTTGAGCGCAAAGACTGATCCATTCCCCAACCAATGCACCGACATCCATGAGCAATCACCTGGCCCTCATCACCAAAACTACCAGTCTCATTGCTGCAGGCGACATCGTGGGCGCCGAGTCTGCCCTGGCCGAGTTGGCAGACACCGAAGGCGATAACGCCCTGATGGTCGTGCTGGATCAGCTGGAGCCCAAAGACATCTTGGCCGTCATGCGCGAATACGACGACTCCAAGGCCTCCGTAGTGAACCTGCTGGTCACCCCCGAGCAATTCGCGCGGGCCATGGTGCTTGAAAAGCAATACAAGGACCTGACCCACACACACCTGCGCAACATGGTCAACGCCGTGGTGTTCCGCGACGATGCAGACCCGGTGGAGTTTTTGAACGCGATTGGCAACCTGGAGGGCGGGGCCGAGGCCCTGGCCAATTACTTCGCAGAGAAGTGGAGCCGACTGGAAGCCTTTGCCCGCACCGGCACGTTTGATGCCACCGAGGACTATGGCCCCACGCTGAGCGATGACGAGCTCCTGGCGTCGGGCTATGTGCAGCCCCGCGTGGAGCTCGACGAAGTGGCTGATGGCGACTGGATGCAAATGGCCTGGTTGCTGCGCTATGAATGCCGCGACCTGTTCATTGAGACCTTGCTGGTGCTGCGGGCCAAGGCGCGGGCCTTTGATCTGGGGTTGGACGACGCCGAAGAGCCTGCGGAAGAAGACGACGGCAAGTTTGAGACCAGCGAGACCGACCGCGGCAAGGCCACACCCGCGGCCCGCGTGTCTGATGAAGAATCTGCCATTTGAACGGGCCTGCGAACCAAGCCATGCCTGAAACCACCGATTCCAGCGCTGTGCCAGCGGGCAACGCACTGCAACTGCACGACGCACGCCCGTTCTTCGACAAGGTGCTGGCCCATGGCGTGCGTCGCGGCATCATCGACGCAGAGCGGCTTGCCGCCATCAATGCCGATGCGCCCAAGGGCATCGTGCAGATCGCCCGGTACTTTGGAAGCGAGTTTCTGCGCCCTGAACTCGAAAAAGCGCGGGACCGCATGGTCAACATGATCAGCCTCTACCTGCTGGAGACCACGGGTGGCGACCTCGACAAGGCCGCTGTGTCGCTGCGCGACAACTCGTTGCTGTCGCGTTCCAAAGGCGGGTCCGACATGCTCAAAAAGCTGATCGCCATGCCCGAGAGTAGCAATTTCGGCATGGCGGGTTACGACGATGCGCAGACTGCGTTGCTGGCCGTCTGGACGCTTCGCAGCCATGCGGAATACCAGGCCGAACTGGCGCGGCGCAGCCAGATGGCCCAGGCCATCACGGCGGCCCAGTGGCTGGCTGAACAGTTTGACCTGGACACGGACGAGCTGGAGTCTGCCGGGGCGGATGCAGAAGCCGTCATCCGCACCGGCCTCCTGATGCAGGCCCTGGCCCCCAGCGCGATGGCTGCTGGCGAATGGCCGCACACGGTAGGTTTCGAAAAACTGGTGACAGCACTGCGCAAGAAAAAGCAGCCAGCACCCACCGCGCTGCGTTTGCCCCCAGGCCTGCCTGCAGACATGCGCCCGGTGGTTCAGGCACAGTGTCCGGCAGTGCTGGCCGACTTGCCCAAGCTCCTGGATGCGGCTGTGCCGCTGCGCAACCTGCTGCGCCCCATGGGGGCCTTTCGCGCGCGGTACTTTCTGCTGGACGACCCCTTGGCCGAGGTCGATAGCTACCACCGCAGCCTGGATGCACTGGACGAAGCTGCAGAGCCACCGCAGCCCGCCAGCAAGCTATGGACCAAGACCACACAAGGCAACGACGATGAGCATTCGCTGCTCACGCTGTTCTTGTGCGTGGCTGCTGGGGTTCCGAAGAAGACGCTGCTCACCGAAAAAGCTGCAGCCAGCCTGGTGCGCCGCATTCGCAAGCATGGGTGGCAGCCCCCATTGGCGGCTGAGTTCATTCAGGCCCACGCGCCTGGCGTGTACCAAGACGATTACCTGGCGCTGTGGAACGGTTTTGTTCAAGAGGCGACCAGGACCTTGACCAGCGATATGGACTACCAACTGCACGACGCATTGGCGCTGTTGCGTCGGGAGTGCCACGTCGCTGGCTGACGGCGTGGTCGTGTGCTGTGCCGCGTTGTGGTCGCAGACCTGACGCTTCGGTGTCTGGTTCGCGCCACTGCGCAGGGTATAAAAATCTCTGTGCCGTGCTTTGGTATGTAGCCGGGCAGGTTAACATTTAAAAGTCATTTCGGCGGCATGTTCTGAAAAACCTGTCAGCGGTTTTTTGGTGGTGCTTGCTCGACTCCCGGCTACACGCCAGCGGTTTTTGCTACTTCGCTCGCTCCCAAACCGGCGCCTCACGCCCTCCTGCAGTGCACAGTCCCACCCTTATTGCCCTTGCCGCCATCCTCGCGGCGCTGGTCACCGCTGTGCTGCATTTGGTTTGGCGGTTCAACAAGCATATTCCTGGGCTGGGTTTTTGGGTGCTTTCATTTTTGAGCGCCTCCGTTTTTGGTGCCAGCCTGCTGGTGCGCGAGCACATGCCCTTGGTGCTCTCTGTGGTGGTGGCCCAGGCAGGCATTGCAGTGGCGGCGTATTGCTGCTTTCTGGGCGGCCGCGCCTACCTGGGGCTGCGGCTGCCACACCATGGATATGCAACGGCAGCGATTGTTGCGGTGGTGGCGTTGGCGGTTTATTTCACCGTGGGGCATCCCCATCCGGTAGCGCGCTTTGTGCTTTCGGGTTTGGTGGGTGGGGTGTACTTCCTGCTCACAGCGGTCACCTTGGCGCGGGGTGGCTTCAACAAGGTACCCGCCCGTTATATTTTTGCGGCCATGGTGGGTTTTCATGGCGCATTTCTGCTGCTCCGGCCGGCGCTGTTTGGTCTGATCAGCGCGGCGGAGGCCGGGTCCGACATGGCGCAGCGGATTTCGCAGTATGTGGCGCTGGAATCGACCGTGGCCTTGGTGATGATCGCCTTCGGGACCTTGCTGCTGACCAACGAACACGTCACCACAGAACTGCGCCATCTGGCGGAAATGGACTCGCTGACCAACGTGTTCAATCGCCGCGCCTACCTCACGCTGCTGGACAAGGCCATCAGCAACGCCCAGCGCACGCGCCAGGGGCTGCCCGTGCTGGCGCTGGACCTCGACCACTTCAAGAAAATCAACGACACCTGGGGTCATGGCGGGGGGGGACGATGTGCTGCGCCAGTTTGTGGCCCTGGCCCAGCAGTGCCTGCGCAAGGAAGACGTGATGGGCCGGCTGGGCGGTGAGGAATTCGCCATTTTTCTACCCAACGCCGATGGGCCGGGCGCCGAAGCGGTAGCCGAGCGCCTGCGTGCCTTGGTGGAAACCCAGCCTTTGCGTGCGGACCACCACGCCATTCCCGTCACGGTGAGCATTGGGGTAGCCCTGTGCACGCGCGGTGATTCCGCCGAGACAGTGCTCAAGCGTGCGGATGCGGCCATGTACCTGGCCAAGCAAAACGGGCGCAATCGTGTCGAAGTGGTGGCGTCTCCAGTGCCAATCTAGGGCGCTTGCGAACGAGGCGCCTCGCAGTGGGAGGGGCGGTGGAGTCGCCTTTCTCTTTTTGCTATTAAAAATGTAGCTATTGACGCTTTTCTATAGAGCGCTAGAGCCCATTTTGATGTGTATAGCCACTGCCTGGTGCCGCCAAGCTGTCTCTTCACTCCAGGCGCCATGAGCATTGATGCAGGTCAATTGATGCGCGCCCGGCTCCCTGGCTTGTCATCCGGATGGCGTAGCATTGACTGCTTCAAGGCTTCACCCGATGCGTGTTCTTGCGCACTGGCCCAGCGGCGTGCGGTGAAGGCCACAAGGAGGAAGCATGAACAAGAAGCTCAAGACCTTTGCTGCCGCAGTGGTGCTGCTGGCGGTACTGGCTGCAGGGCTGGTGTATTGGGCGCCCTGGAAGACCCAGGGGCCCGGCGAGGGATTTGTCAGCGGCAACGGCCGCATTGAAGCCACGGAGGTGGCCGTCGCCACCAAGCAAGCGGGCAGGGTGCTCGACATCCTCGTGGGCGAGGGCGACTTTGTGACAGCTGGCCAGCCCGTGGCCCGCATGCAGATCGACAGCCTGCAGGCCCAGCGCGACGAGGCCATGGCCCGCCTGCAGCAGGCCCAGCTGGCTGTGAGCAGTGCCCAGGTGCAGGTGGCCCAGCGCGAGAGCGATTACCAGTCGGCCCTGGCGGTGGTGGCGCAGCGCGACAGTGACCTCGACACCGCCAAGCGGCGTCTGCCGCGCTCTGAACAACTTGCGCGCGACGGTTTCTTTTCCACCCAATTGCTCGATGACGACCGTGCCAAGGTGCGCAGCCTGCAAGCCGCCCTGACAGCAGCCCAGTCGCAGGCCAAGGCCGCGCAGGCGGGCATCAGTGCCGCCCGCACCCAGGTGACCAGTGCCGAGGCCAATGTGCGCGCGCTGCAGGCCACGCTGGCCCGCATCGACGTGGAGTTGGCCGACAGTGAACTCAAGGCCCCGCGCGATGGTCGCGTGCAGTTCCGCGTGGTGCAGCCCGGCGAGGTGGTGGGCGCAGGCGCCCGCGTGCTGCAGCTGGCCGATTTGACCGATGTGTACATGACCTTCTTTTTGCCAGAAACTGTGGCAGGACGCGTTGCGCTGGGCAGCGAAGTGCGCATCGTGCTCGACGCCGCACCAAATTTCGTGATCCCTGCCAGCGTCTCGTTCGTTGCCAGCACGGCGCAGTTCACCCCCAAGACGGTGGAGACCGCCAGCGAACGGCAAAAGCTCATGTTCCGCGTGCGTGCGCAAATCCCCAAGGAGTTGCTTGTGCGCCACCGCGAACAGGTCAAGACCGGCCTGCCCGGCGTGGCGTGGCTGCGCATTGATCCGAACGCCACTTGGCCCCAGCAGCTCGCGGTGAAGGACAGCCTGCAAACCGCAGCTCCCAAGGCCGCGCAGTGACTGCTCCCGTCGTCACCCTGCGTGGCGTCAGCCAGCGCTACGGCGCCACGGTGGCGCTGGAAGACATCGATCTGCAAGTGCCTGCGGCCCGCATGGTCGGCCTGATCGGGCCAGACGGGGTGGGCAAATCGAGCCTGATGGCGCTGGTGGCCGGGGCCCGCGCCGTGCAGCAAGGGCAGGTGCTGGTGCTGGGCGGTGACATGGCCGATGGCCGCCACCGCGACGAGGTGTGCCCGCGCATTGCCTATATGCCGCAGGGCCTGGGCAAGAACCTGTACCCCACGCTGTCGGTGGAAGAAAACCTGCAGTTTTTTGGCCGCCTGTTCGGCCACGACGCAGCCGAGCGCCGCCGCCGCATTGACGACCTGACCCGCAGCACCGGGCTGTACCCATTTTTGGCGCGGCCTGCGGGCAAGCTCTCGGGCGGCATGAAGCAAAAGCTGGCCCTGTGCTGCGCGCTCATCCACGACCCGGATCTGCTCATCCTGGACGAGCCCACCACGGGCGTGGACCCGCTGGCCCGCGCCCAGTTCTGGGACTTGATCGCCCGCATCCGCGCCAGCCGCCCCGGCATGAGCGTGCTGGTCGCCACGGCCTACATGGAAGAAGCCCAGCGCTTTGACTGGCTGGTGGCCATGGACGAAGGCCGCATCCTCGCCACGGGCACGCCTGCCGAGCTGATGCAGCGCACCGGCCACGCCAGCCTGGAAGCCGCTTTTGTCGCCCTGCTGCCCGAGGCCAAACGGCGCGGTCACCAGCCGGTGGTCATCACGCCCCTGCAGGCTGACGCAGCGGCAGAGATCGCCATCGAAGCGCAGGGCCTGACCATGCAGTTTGGCGACTTTGTGGCGGTGGACCATGTGAGTTTTCGCATCCAGCGCGGCGAGATTTTTGGATTCCTTGGTAGCAACGGGTGCGGCAAGTCCACCACCATGAAGATGCTCACCGGCTTGCTGCCCGCAACCGACGGCAAGGCTTGGCTGTTTGGCCAGCCGGTGGACCCGAAAGACATGGCCACGCGCCGCCGCGTGGGCTATATGTCGCAGGCGTTCTCGCTGTACAGCGAGTTGTCGGTAGAGCAAAACCTGGTGCTGCACGCCCGGCTGTTTCATGTGCCCGAGGCCGAGGTGCCCCAGCGCGTGCAGACCATGCTGGATCGCTTTGACCTGAAGGCCGCACGCAGCACGCTGCCCATGCAGTTGCCGCTGGGCATGCGCCAGCGCCTGTCGCTGGCCGTGGCCATGGTGCACCAGCCCGAGCTGCTGATCCTGGACGAGCCCACCTCGGGCGTGGACCCGATTGCGCGCGACAACTTCTGGCGGCTGATGGTGGAGCTGGCCCGGCGCGACAAGGTCACCATCTTCATCTCCACCCACTTCATGAACGAGGCCGAGCGCTGCGACCGCATCTCGCTCATGCACGCAGGCCGGGTGCTGACCAGTGCAGCACCGGCAGACATCGTGACCCAGCGCGGTGCGGCCACGCTGGAAGAAGCCTTCATTGGCTACCTGCAAGAGGCAGCAGGCAGCCCAAGCCCGGCAGAGCAGGGGGCTGATGTGCCAACGCCAGCAGCCGCGGCAGCAACGCCCGTGTTGCACGCTACGCCCGCCCGTGCTGGCTGGGCCACCCGCTTGCGCCACAGCCTGGTGCGCATCCACAGCACGCAGTGGCGCGAGGCTCTGGAGCTGCGGCGTGACCCGGTGCGCAGCGCCCTGGCCCTGCTGGGCTCGCTGCTGCTGATGTTTGTGATGGGCTACGGCATCAGCATGGATGTGGAGAGCCTGCGCTTTGCCGTGCTGGACCGCGACCAGACGGCCACCAGCCGCGCCTATGCGCTCAACCTGTCGGGTTCGCGCTATTTTGTAGAGCGCCCACCGCTGGTCGAATACGCCGAGCTGGACCGGCGCATGCGCTCGGGCGAGCTGTCGCTGGCCATCGAGATCCCGCCTGGCTTTGGCCGGGATGTAGAGCGGGGCAAAGCCGTGCAGATTGCCGCCTGGGTGGACGGCGCCATGCCCCAGCGCGCACAGACCGTGCTGGGCTACGTGCAGGGCATGCACCAACAGTGGCTGGTCGATGCGGTGCGCAGCCGCACCGGCGTGGCCCCCACGGCCTTGCTGGAGGTAGAAACCCGCTACCGCTACAACCCCGATGTGCGCAGCCTGCCCGCCATGGTGCCTGCGGTCATCCCGCTGCTGCTGCTCATGCTGCCCGCCATGCTCACTGCCTTGGCGGTGGTGCGTGAGAAGGAAATGGGCTCCATCATCAACCTGTACGTCACGCCCACCACGCGCACCGAATTCATGCTGGGCAAGCAACTGCCCTATGTGGCGCTGGCCATGCTCAACTTTGGGCTCATGGCGCTGGCGGCCGTCACAGTGTTTGGCACGCCCATCACGGGCAGCTTTGCCACGCTGACGGGGGCGGCGCTGTTGTTCAGTCTGTGCTCCACGGGCATGGGGCTGCTGGCGTCTACCGTCACGCGCAGCCAGATTGCGGCCATGTTCTTTGCCATGGTGGGCACACTGATCCCGGCGGTGCAGTTTGCCGGGCTCATCAACCCTGTGTCGTCGCTGGTGGGCGTGGCCCGGTGGATTGGAGAGGTCTACCCCGCCAGCCACATGTTCACCATCAGCAGGGGCGTGTTCAGCAAGGCGCTGTCGCTGCACGATCTGCAGCCCGAGTTCTGGGCGCTGGGCATCTCGGCCCCGGTCATCATCGGCACCGCGATCGCGCTGCTACGCAAACAGGAGAGCTGACATGCCCGTAAGCCCTTCGTCTGCACCTTCACACGCCCGCAGCCGCACGGCCACGCTGTGGGCGCGCTGCGCCACCATCTTCCGTCTGGGCATCAAAGAGCTGTGGAGCCTGTGGCGCGACCCGATGATGCTGGTCCTCATCGTCTACACCACCACGCTGGCGGTCTACAGTGCAGGCAAGGCCCAGCCAGAGACGCTGAACCACGTGCCCATCGCCATCGTGGACGAGGATGTGTCCACCCTCTCGCAGCGCATTGCCACCGCCTTTTTTGCGCCGCAGTTTGTGGGGCCCGACCTGATTGCCCCGCAGGATGTGGACCCTGGCCTGGACGCCGGCCGCTACACGCTGGTGCTGCACATACCGCCCAACTTCCAGCGCGATGTGCTGGCAGGCAAGGTGCCGCGCGTGCAGCTCAACATGGACGCCACGCGCATGATGCAGGCCTTCACATCCAACGGTGCGGTGCAGCAGATCGTTCAGCTGGAGGTGGCCGAGTTTGTGCAGCGCTACCGGTCTGTGCCTGCGCCTGCCATTGATCTGGCCGTGCGCGCCCGGTTCAACCCGGCTTTGACGCCTGCGTGGTTTGGCTCGGTGATGGAGCTGATCAACATCGTCACCATGCTCTCCATCATCCTCACCGGTGCGGCGTTGATCCGCGAGCGCGAGCACGGCACCGTGGAGCACTTGCTCGTCATGCCCGTCACCCCGGCCGAGATCATGCTGGCCAAAGTGTGGGCCATGGCGCTGGTGGTGCTGGTGGCCACCTGGGTGTCGCTCACCGTGGTGATCCGCTGGGCGATTGGGGTGCCGATTGAAGGCTCGATACCGCTGTTTTTGCTGGGCACGGTGCTGCACCTGTTTGCCACCACGTCCATGGGCATCTACATGGCCACCCTGGCGCGCAGCATGCCGCAGTTTGGCCTGTTGATGGTGCTGACCATGATGCCGCTGGAAATGCTCTCAGGCGGCGTGACCCCGCGCGAGAGCATGCCGCTGTGGGTGCAGTACGTGATGTCTCTGGCCCCCACCACGCATTTCACCGAGCTGTCTCAGGCCATCCTGTACCGGGGCGCGGGGTTGTCGGTGGTGTGGTCGTCGCTGGTGTGGCTGTTGGCCATCGGCGCCGTGCTGTTTGCCCTGGCGCTGGCGCGCTTTCGCAAGACTATCTCGCAGATGGCTTGATCTTGCGCGCCCATTGCTATTGAGGTTGCTATTGATTTGGTAGCTGCTTGCGCTTGCAGGATAAGCGCTGGAGCCGATTTTTACATAAAGTCCACGTTACCGGGCCGCCCAGGCAGGTTCAAAGCTGCCGTGGGCGCGGGCTGGCTCGCTACGCGCTTGCCGCGCCGCCATACGCCCAAGCGCGCGGCCCGCAGGCGAATGGCTTCTGCCGGGTTGCGCGCATGCAGCAGCACAAAGTCCGCGTGGCAGCCGGGGGCCAGGCCGTAGCCCTCCAAGCCCAGCAGGCGGGCAGGGTTCACGGTCACCGCATCAAAGCACTGGCGCATGCCCGCCTGGCTGGTCATCTGGCCCACATGCA
This sequence comes from uncultured Acidovorax sp., assembly GCF_964021665.1. NCBI lineage: Bacteria > Pseudomonadati > Pseudomonadota > Betaproteobacteria > Burkholderiales > Comamonadaceae > Acidovorax > uncultured Acidovorax sp. Next base: position 18,286 of record NZ_CAXIAK010000024.1, on the reverse strand, counting down.
GGCCCATGTGCGCGGCCTCCAGCATGTCGCCGCTGCCGCCGCTGTACCAGGGGTCGAGCACGCAGTCGTGGCCATAAGCCACCGTCAGGCCTGCGGCCATCAGCTCGGGCACGCGGGTCATGCCGCGGCGCTTGGGGTAGGTGTCGTGGCGGCCTTGCAGGGTGATGTTGATGAGCGGGTTGGCCACCACGCCCAGGTCGGCCTCACACATCAACGGGATGAGTTTGCTCACGTAGTAGTTGTCCATGCTGTGCATGGAGGTGAGGTGCGAGCCCGTGACGCGGCCGTGCAGGCCCAGGCGCTGGGTTTCAAAGGCCAGGGTTTCGGCATGGCGTGAATGCGGGTCGTCGCTTTCGTCGCAGTGTATGTCCACGCGCTTGGCCAGCTTCGCGGCCAGTTCGCAGAGGATTTTTACGCTCTCGGCGCCTTGTGCCATGGTGCGTTCGAAGTGCGGAATACCGCCCACCACATCCACGCCCATGTCCAGTGCCCGCTTCAGGTTGTCCAGCCCGCCCTGGCGGCGCAGCACGCCGTCTTGCGGAAAGGCCACCAGCTGCAAGTCCAGGTAAGGTGCCACGCGCTGCTTCACATCCAGCAGGGCCTGCACCGGCAGCAGGCTGGGGTCGCTGGTGTCCACATGGCTGCGGATGGCCAGCAGCCCGCGCGCCACGGCCCAGTCGCAGTACTGCAATGCGCGCTGCACGATGTCGTCGTGCGTGAGCTGGGGTTTGAGCTCACCCCACAGCGCAATGCCCTCGAGCAGCGTGCCGCTTTCATTCACACGCGGCTGGCCGTAGCTCAGGGTCGAATCCATGTGGAAATGCGCGTCCACAAACGGCGGGCTCACCAGCAGGCCGCCTGCGTCCACCGTTTCGTGCGCTGGGGCTTGCAGGCCTTCGGTCACTTCGGTGATGCGGCCGTTTTGCACGGCAATCGACATGTTCTGGCGCCCGTCGGGCAGAGTGGCATGGGTGATGAGCAGGTCAAGCATGGGATGAGAGGGGCAGGACGGGTTTTGCTCAGGATACGTTGTTTTTGCGATCTGCAGAGGTGCTGCGCTTCAGTGCTGGGCGCGGGAGATATGCACTTGCATTGTGGTTGCGAAGGCGTGTGTAGCTCTTGATGTCATGGTGATGAAAACGACACGCGGAATCGGGCCACCTGAACCAAATGGGTATCTAACATGAATCATTGATAGGTATCAAAGCGCTGCCGGTTTGGCTGACAAAGAATGCCTCTGAGCCTGCCGAACCCCAGTCGTCGCAGCCCACGGCGGGCCTATTGGAGGGATGGAGATTGAGCCATCTTGGGCCGCGACATACAAGGAGTCCCCATGACAACCCGAAAGCTGGCGCGCCTTGCGGCCCTGGCACTGTCCACTCTGGCTCTGGCCGCCACTGCACAACACAAAGATGGTGCTACGGACCCTGAGGTGAAATACCAGGCAGGTTCTTCACCTCTGGCCGATGTACCGATGTACCAAAGCACGAACCCCAAAGCGCCGAAGATGACGCAGGCCGAGTTCGATCGCGCTCGCCAGATCTACTTCGAGCGTTGCGCTGGCTGCCACGGTGTGCTGCGCAAGGGCGCCACCGGCAAGCCCCTGACCCCTGACATCACCATGGCCAAGGGCACCGACTACCTGAAGGTGTTCATTGCCTACGGTTCGCCCGCTGGCATGCCCAACTGGCAGACCTCTGGTGAAATGGATGAAGCCACGGTGGACCTGATGGCCCGTTACATCCAGCACGACGCGCCTACGCCACCCGAGTGGAGTCTGGACGACACCAAGAAGACCTGGAAGGTAACGGTTGCGCCCAAGGACCGTCCGACCAAGAAGATGAACAACTTCAACATCGAGAACATCTTCTCCACCACGCTGCGTGACACGGGTGAGATTGCTTTGATCGATGGCGACACCAAGGAAATCATCAGCATCATCAAGACCGGCTATGCGGTGCACATCTCTCGCATGTCGGCTTCGGGCCGCTACCTGTTCGTGATTGGCCGCGACGCCAAGATCAACATGGTCGACCTGTGGATGGCAAAACCCGACAGCGTGGCAGAAGTGCGCATCGGCCTGGAAGCCCGCTCGGTGGAAACCTCCAAGGCCAAGGGCTACAAGGACAAGCTGGTGATCGCTGGTGCTTACTGGCCGCCCCAGTTCACCATCATGGACGGCGACACGCTGGAGCCCAAGAAGATCGTCTCCACCCGCGGCAGGGTCGTGGGCACGCCGGAATACCATCCTGAGCCCCGCGTGGCATCCATTCTGGGTTCCCACTACAAGCCCGAATTCATCGTGAACGTGAAGGAAACCGGCAAGACCTTGATGGTGGACTACTCCAATCTGGACGCCCTCAAGATCACCGAAATCGGTTCTGCTCCGTTCCTGCATGACGGTGGTCTGGATGCTTCCAAGCGCTACTTCATGGTGGCTGCCAACAACAGCAACAAGATTGCTGCGATCGATACCAAGGACGGCAAGCTGGCTGGCCTGACCGATGTGGGCAAGATCCCCCACCCCGGCCGTGGCGCCAACTTCACCCATCCGCAGTTCGGTCCCGTATGGTCTACCGGCCACCTGGGCGACGATACGATCTCCCTGATCGGCACCGACCCCAAGAAGTTCAAGCAGTACGCTTTCAAGGAAGTGGCCAAGCTCAAGGGGCCTGGCGGCGGTGCTCTGTTCGTCAAGAGCCACCCCAAGTCCAAGAACCTGTGGTCTGATGCGCCTCTGAACCCCGATCCAAAGATCTCGCAGTCGGTGGTGGTGTACGACATCAACAACCTGGACAAGGGCTACAAGACGCTTCCTATCGCTGAGTGGGCTGACCTGAAGGACGACGGTGCCAAGCGCGTGGTGCAGCCTGAGTACAACAAGGCTGGTGACGAGGTCTGGTTCTCTGTCTGGTCCGCCAAGAACAAGGAAAGCGCGATCGTGGTGGTGGACGACAAGACCCTCAAGCTCAAGAAGGTCATCAAGGATCCACGCCTGATTACCCCCACGGGCCACTTCAACGTCTACAACACGCAGCACGACGTGTATTGATGGCCCAAGGCACTGTGCGGCTTGCCCGCACAGTGGGCAAAGGCATCAGCGCCCTGGCTTGAAAACCGGGGCACAAAAAAACGCCGCAGGGTTTTGTACCCTGCGGCGTTTTTTATTTGCCCGCGCAACGCCTGCGGCGCAGGCGCAGGGCTTTCGCCTTACTTGGTGCCGAAGATGCGGTCGCCTGCGTCACCCAGGCCCGGCAGGATGTAGCCGTGGTCGTTGAGTTCGCGGTCGATGGCGGCAGTGAAAATCGGCACATCGGGGTGCGCTTTTTGCAGCGTGGCCACGCCTTCAGGCGCAGCCAGCAGGCATACGAACTTGATGGAGCGGGGCTTGAGCTGCTTGAGTCGGTCTACGCAGGCGGCAGCCGAATTGCCGGTGGCCAGCATGGGATCCACCACGATGATGTCGCGCTCTTCCATCTCGGAAGGCATCTTGAAGTAGTACTCGACCGGCTGCAGCGTGTTGGGGTCGCGGTACAGGCCGATGTGGCCCACACGGGCGCCGGGCACCACGTTGAGCATGCCGTCCAGAAAACCATTGCCCGCGCGCAGGATGGACACCAGCACCAGCTTCTTGCCGTCGATCATCTTGCCGGTCATGGTCTCCAGCGGCGTCTCGATCTGCACGTCCTGCAGCGGCATGTCGCGCGTCACCTCGTAAGCCATCAGCGTGGACAGCTCGCCCAGCAGGCGGCGGAAGCTGTTGGTGCTGGCGTCCTTCTCGCGCATCAGCGTGAGCTTGTGCTGGACGAGGGGGTGGGTGATGACGGTGACGTTGCTCATGAAAAACCTGAATTAGCGAATAGATGACTTGGAAAACAATCGGTATTTTCCACCAACCGGTAAAAGTCGCAGTGCAAAAGGCGGGTCTTCACTCTGCAAGAAAGCGTGCATAGCGCGGCAAGTCCACATTGCCACCGCTGATGAGCACGCCCACCCGCTTGCCACGCACATCCACACTGCCATTGCGTACGCCGGCAAATGCCAGCGCACCCGTGGGCTCCACCACGATCTTCATGCGCTCTGCAAAAAACCGCAGGGCCTGCACCAGTTGTTCGTCGGTGGCAGTCACCATGTCTTCCACGCCTTCGGCAATGATGGGAAAGGTGAGCTGGCCCAGCGCCTGTGTTTGCGCGCCGTCGGCAATGGTGTGGGGTGTGGGTATCTGCACGATGTGCCCGGCCTTGAACGACTGCTGGCCGTCATTGCCTGCTTCAGGCTCCACACCCACCAGCCGACACCCCGGCGCCATGACCTGCGCGGCCAACGTGCTGCCCGCCAGCAGGCCGCCACCGCCCACGCAGACGAACAGGTAGTCCAGCCCCGGTACTTCTTCCAGCAGTTCCATGGCGGCCGTGCCCTGGCCCGCGATCACGTGCGGGTGGTCAAACGGCGGCACCAGCGTCATGCCGCGTTCTTGCGCCAGGCGGCGGCTGATGGCTTCGCGGTCTTCGGTGTAGCGGTTGTAGGTCACCACCTGCGCGCCATATTCGCGCGTGGCAGCCATCTTGGTCGCGGGGGCGTCTTCCGGCATCACGATCACGGCGGGCATGTCAAGCAGGCGGGCCGAAAGCGCAATGGCCTGTGCGTGGTTGCCCGCAGAAAAGGCCAGCACGCCACGTTCGCGCTGCTCAGGAGTGAACTGGGCCAGCGTGTTGTAGGCGCCGCGGAACTTGAACGCCCCCGTGCGCTGCAGGTTCTCACACTTGAAAAACACTTGCGCCCCGGTGCTCTCGTCGGCGCTGGTGGAACGCAGCACGGGCGTGCGGTGGGCAATGCCGTGCAGCCGCTGCGCCGCCGCACGCAGGTCATCAAAGGTGGGCGCAGGCAGGGCGGCTGGGTTCATGAAAGGCTCCGCAATCAATCAGGAAATGCCTTGCATCATAGGCACTGCCATGCCTCAACGCAAAAGCGGCCCAGGGGCCGCTTCGCTCGTAGTGTCTCTGTGTGGCCTGCTGTTTTGCGTCAGCCCAGATCTGCAAAGCGTTGCAGCGGCGTGAGTGCGGGGAAGTCACCTGCGCGCTTTTGCTTCATGGCAGTGACAGATTCGCGCACATGCTGGTTGCTCCAGATGGCGCCCTGCAGCCAGCCCATCTGGCGCAGGCTGTCTTCCACGCTGTGGTCGCGCGCGTAGTTCACGGCCTGCTTGGTGCCCCAGATGGCCACCGGGGGTTTGGACGCGATCTCTTTGGCGCACTGCAGCGCGGCAGCCAGCATGGCCTCCTGCGTGTCGAACACCTCGTTGACCAGGCCATAGTCCAGGGCCTTGGCGGCGCTCAGGCGGCGGCCGGTGTAGGCCAGCTCCTTGACCACGCCCAGCGGGATGAGCTTGGGCAGGCGCTGCAGCGTGCCCACGTCGGCCACCATGCCGATGTTGATCTCCTGGATGCAGAAGAACGCATCCTGCGTGGCGTAGCGGATGCAGCCCGCCGTGACCATGTCCACCGCGCCGCCGATGCAGCCGCCATGGATGGCCATGATGACCGGAATGCGCAGGTTTTCCAGCCGCGTGAAGGTGGCCTGCATGTCGGTCAGCAGGTCAAAAATGGCGGCGCGGCCCTCGGGGCTTTGGTCGTCTATGGTGATGGCGCCGCCAAAGGTTTCGAGCGCCATGCCCGCGCTGAAATGCTTGCCTGTGCTGCTGATGACGAGCGCCCGTGCCGTACCTGTCTGATGCAGGTGAGCCAGCACCGTGTCCAGCTCACGCCAGAAGGTAGGGTGCATGGTATTCAGCGCTTCTGGCTTGTTCAAAACCAGATGGGCCACCTGCGCGGTGGTGCTGAGGGTGAAACAGGTGAGGGCGTTGATGTCGGTGTTCATGGCCTGACACTCTAGGGCGGCCGCGCTTCGGCGTTCGTCGCCTGGGCGACTTTGAATGAAATCAGCCGCTAGCGCTTGATTGGAAAGCGCTGGTAGCTATTGATTTAATAGCATTGGCATCTCGGCGCTGTGCAGCCAAGGTGGCCCGCCGTGGCTTGCCTTGTGCGGCTCAATCGCCGCCCCCGCCACAGCCTCCGCCGTCGCCGCCTCCATCACCGCCACTGCCGTCCGAGCAGTCGGCTCCGCCAAAGTCGCCTGAGCTGCCGCTGTAGCTGCCATCCGAAAAATCGGTGCCGCAGTAGGGGGAGCCGCCGCTGCTCGCGTTGGCCGCCGCGCTGCTTTGCGCACCCGTCAATCGGCAGTCGGGCACGTAGTGGAACCCGTTGGGGATGGCGAACTTGGCATCCAGTGCAAACAGCAGCGGCAGGCGGCTGGGGGCCTTGGGGTCGATGGATTCCTCCTTGCACGCCCAGAACCAGGCGCGCCGCAGGCCGTCGTTGTGCATGCCTTTGCGCCCCAGGGCTTCGGCCGGGGTGTGGTGCAAAAAGCGGCCCAGCGCGTGGGTGCACCACCGTTGGTAGGCCTGCGTGTGCAGGATGAACTCGTGCCACAGCACATCCACCGCCTGTGAGGGCATGGCGACGAACTGGCGGCTGCGCAGGCAGGCAAGGAAGAACTGCCGCAGGCCCCGTTCGACCAGCTCGCCATCCTTGGCGCTCAGCTGCGGGTAGGCCTCGCGCAGTTTGCGTTGCAGGAAGCGGGGCAAGGGGGCTTCGCGGATGTAGCGCTCACGCGCCGCGCGGGTTTGCTGGATGCACAGCGCTGTCATGGCCACAGATGCGATGAAATAGAGGACCCAGTACCAGTGCGGGCGCCACAGGCCCGCTGCCACCCCGACAAAGCCCAGTATCCAGCCCACGATGGCGGCAAACATGGGCAGCTGGCCCCAGCGCAGCAGCGCGATTTCGGTTTTTGTCATCGATCCTCCTTTGTTGTTGTTTTTGTTGGGATCGATTCAACGCCCGTTTTATGACGAAATGGTGAATGTCATATGGAAGTCATGCATCTGTTGGCAGCGTACTGTGGCGACAGAAGCACACCGGGCGGTGCCTGCGCTGGCAACCGCCCGGGTTTGGTTGGTTGCCAGCTTTTTTGAAATCAGCGCCGCTTGCCGCTGCCCCCAAAGATGCTGCCCAGCACGCCACGCAAAATCTCTTTGCCCAGGGTGGTGCCCATGGTGCGCACGGCCGACTTGGCCATCGTTTGCGCCAGGCCATCACGGCGGCCACCGCGGGGGCCTGTGGAGCCAAACAGCACGTCGTTCAGGCCGCCCAGCAGTCCGCCGCCGTCGTTGGCATCGTCTCCAGCTGCGGTCTTGCCCGCACCGGTGGCGGCAGGGGCTTGCGCTGCTGCATCCGCGGTGCGGCCTTTGAGTTTTTCGTAGGCCGATTCCCGGTCCACCACTTTTTCGTAGATCCCGGCCACCAGCGATTGCGCGATGAGCGCCTGGCGCTGCTGGGGCGTGATGGGCCCGAGCTGGCTGGCGGGGGGCAGCACAAACACGCGCTCGGTCACGCTGGGGCGGCCCTTGGCGTCCAGAAAGCTCACCAGCGCTTCGCCCACGGCCAGCTCGGTGATGGCGGTTTCGATGTCCAGACCCGGCTTTTGCCGCATGGTGGTGGCCGTGGCCTTCACGGCCTTCTGGTCGCGCGGCGTGAAGGCCCGCAGCGCGTGCTGCACGCGGTTGCCCAGCTGGGCCAGCACGCTGTCGGGGATGTCGAGCGGGTTCTGCGTGACGAAATACACGCCCAAGCCCTTGGAGCGCACCAGGCGCACCACCAGTTCAATGCGCTCGATGAGCACCTTGGGCGCCTCGTTGAACAGCAGGTGGGCCTCGTCGAAGAAGAAGACCAGCTTGGGTTTTTCAGGGTCGCCAATTTCGGGCAGCGTTTCGAACAGCTCGGACAGCATCCACAGCAAAAAGGTGGCGTACAGGCGTGGCGAATTCATGAGCTTGTCGGCCGCCAGAATGTTGATGACGCCTTGGCCGTCCACCGTCTGCATGAAGTCCTGGATGTTGAGCATGGGCTCGCCAAAGAACTTGTCGCCGCCTTGCTGCTCGATTTGCAGCAGGCCGCGCTGGATCGCCCCCACGCTGGCCGAGCTGATGTTGCCGTACTCGGTGGTGAAATCCTTGGCGTTGTCGCCCACGTACTGCAGCATGGCCCGCAGGTCTTTCAGGTCCAGCAGCAGCAGGCCGTTGTCGTCGGCAATCTTGAACACCAGGTTCAGCACGCCCAGCTGGGTCTCGTTGAGATTGAGCATGCGCCCCAGCAGCAGCGGGCCCATGTCCGAGATGGTGGCGCGCACGGGGTGGCCTTGCTCGCCAAACACGTCCCACAGCGTGGTGGGGCAGGCTTGGGGCGTGGGCAAGTCGAGCCCGCGCTCTTTGAGCACGCCTGCCAGCTTGTCACCGATCTTGCCGGGCTGGCTGGCGCCCGTCAGGTCGCCTTTGATGTCGGCCATGAACACAGGCACCCCGATGCGCGAGAAGTTTTCTGCCAGGGTCTGCAGGGTCACGGTTTTGCCTGTACCCGTGGCGCCGGTGATGAGACCGTGTCGGTTGGCCAGGCCGGGCAACAGGTGGCATTCGGTGGCGGCGTGTTTGGCGATCAGCATGGGTTCGGCCATTTGGGGATTCCTCGGGGATACGGTCTGGCAAAAAGTAAAATCAGCAGGCTAGATTAAATCAATACCAAAGGATCTCTCGTGGCAGGACACAGTAAATGGGCGAATATCCAGCACCGCAAAGGGCGCCAGGATGAAAAACGCGGCAAGATCTGGACCCGCATCATTCGTGAAATCACTGTGGCAGCCCGCGCCGGTGGCGGCGATCTGTCTGCCAACCCCCGCCTGCGCCTGGCGGTGGACAAGGCCAAGGCGGCCAACATGCCCGCCGACCGCATCAAATACAACATCGACAAGGCCACTGGCAACGCCGAAGGCCTGACCTACGAAGAAATCCGCTACGAAGGCTACGGCATTGGTGGCGCCGCCATCATCATCGACACCATGACCGACAACCGTGTGCGCACCGTGGCCGAGGTGCGCCACGCGTTCAGCAAGCACGGCGGCAGCATGGGTACTGAAGGCTCGGTGGTGTTCCAGTTCAAGCACTGTGGCCAGCTGATTTTTGCCCCCGGCACGAGCGAAGACAAAGTCATGGAAGTGGCGCTGGAAGCGGGCGCAGACGATGTCATCACCGATGAAGACGGTGCCGTGGAGGTACTGACCAGCCCGGCTGAATTTGAAGCCGTGAAGAACGCCCTGGAAGCTGCTGGCCTGACGCCCGAAGTGGCTGGCGTGACCATGCGGCCCGAGAACACGATTGAGCTGACGGGCGACGATGCCGCCAAGATGCAAAAGCTGCTGGATGTGCTGGAAGACCTGGACGACGCCCAGGAGGTCTATCACAACGCGGCGCTCTGATCCGGCTCCTTTTTTCTTGCGCGAGCAGGTTTTTCGACTGATATTTCTCTGAGTTCCTGGGTGGCGTATCCACAAGGCGCCTGCAGGACTCACCAAAGGTTCCTATGAAAGTACTCGTGATTGGTGGCGGCGGCCGTGAACACGCAATGGCCTGGAAGCTGAGCCAGTCGCCCAAGGTGACGAAGGTGTACGTGGCCCCAGGCAATGGCGGCACGGCGCTCAACCCCAAGCTCGAAAATGTGGCCATTTCTGACGTGCGTGAACTGCGCGTCTGGGCCCAGGCGGAGAAGATCTCCCTCACGGTGGTCGGCCCTGAAGCCCCGCTGGCTGCAGGGGTGGTGGACGAGTTTCGCGCCAACGGCCTGCGTATCTTTGGCCCCACCAAAGCTGCTGCGCAGCTGGAAAGCTCCAAGGCGTTCAGCAAGGCCTTCATGCGCCGCCACGGCATTCCCACGGCCGACTACGACACCTTTACCGACCCCGCTGCAGCCCACGCCTTCATTGACCGCCTGGGCGCGCCCATCGTCATCAAGGCCGATGGCCTGGCTGCTGGCAAGGGTGTGGTCGTGGCGATGACGCTGCAGGAAGCCCACGATGCCGTGGACTTCATGCTGGTGGATAACAAATACGGCGTGACGCACAACGAAGGTGGTGCGCGCGTGGTGATCGAGCAGTTCCTGGAAGGCGAAGAAGCCAGCTTCATCGTGCTGTGCGACGGCAAGAACGTACTCGCACTGGCCACCAGCCAGGACCACAAGCGCCTGAAGGATGGCGACGAAGGCCCCAACACCGGCGGCATGGGCGCGTATTCGCCCGCGCCCGTGGTCACTGCCGATGTGCACGCTCGCGCCATGCGCGAGATCATCCTGCCCACCATTCGCGGCATGGAAAAAGACGGTATTCCCTACACCGGCTTCCTGTACGCCGGCCTGATGATCGACGCCAAGGGCCATCCCAAGACGCTCGAATTCAACTGCCGCATGGGCGACCCCGAAACGCAGCCCATCCTCATGCGCCTCAAGAGCGACCTGGTGGATGTGCTGAGCGCGGCGGTGGATGGCAAGCTCGACCAGATCGAGGTGCAGTGGGACCGCCGCACCGCGCTGGGCGTGGTGATGGCCGCCGACGGCTACCCCGAAAGCCCCCGCAAGGGCGACCCCATCACCGGCTTGCCCGCCGAGGCGGACGATGCGGTGGTGTTCCACGCCGGCACGCAGTTGAAAGACGGCGTGGTCAGCGTGACGGGGGGCCGTGTGCTGTGCGTGACCGTGCTGGCCGACAGCGTCAAGCAAGCGCAGCAGCGTGCTTACGACGTGGCGCGCGGCATTCACTTCGAAGGTGCGCAGTACCGCCGTGACATTGGCTTCCGGGCCATCAAAAACTGATGGCTGAAGCACAAGTTCTGAACACGGCAGACACCGTGGCCCGCGTGCGCGGCTACCTGGTAGGCCTGCAGGCCCGTATCACCGACGCGCTGGAGGCTGTGGAAGGCGAGGGCGGTGCCCGCTTCCTGGCCGATGCCTGGAGCAAACCGCCCGGCGAGCCGCTGCAGGGCGATGGCATCACCAAAATCATGGAAGGTGGCCGAGTGTTTGAGCGCGCGGGCTGTGGCTTCAGCCATGTGCGTGGCCCACAGCTGCCGCCTTCGGCCACGCAGCACCGGCCCGAATTGGCGGGCGCGCCGTTTGAGGCCATGGGCGTGTCGCTGGTGTTCCACCCGCGCAACCCGTATGTGCCCACGGTGCACATGAACGTGCGCATGATTGCCGCCGGGCACCCTGGTCAGGTACCTACCTGCTGGTTTGGGGGCGGCATGGACCTCACGCCGTATTACGGCTTTGAGGAAGACGCAGTGCATTTCCACCGCACTTGCCGCGATGCGCTGGCGCCCTTTGGCGAAGACAAGTACCCGCGCTTCAAACAATGGTGCGACGAATATTTCTTCCTGAAACACCGCAACGAGCAGCGCGGCGTGGGTGGTGTGTTCTTCGACGATTTTTCAGAACTGGGCTTTGAGCAAAGCCTGACCATGATGCAATCGGTGGGCGATGCCTTTTTGAGCGCATACCTGCCCATCGTTGAGCGCCGCCAGGCCACGCCCTACGGCGAACGCGAACGCGACTTCCAGCTCTACCGCCGGGGCCGCTATGTCGAGTTCAATCTGGTGTGGGACCGGGGCACGCACTTCGGCCTGCAGTCGGGTGGGCGCACCGAATCGATCCTGCTGTCCATGCCGCCGCTGGTGGCCTGGTCGTATCAGCGCTCTACCGAGCCAGGCTCGCCCGAGGACGCACTGATGCAGCAGTTTCTGGTGCGGCGCGAGTGGCTGTGAACGCCGCGCGACACCACTAAACACAAGGGCTGGGGGCAGTTGCCAGCCAGCCCTTGCCACCCCCAAAGGCCCAAAAGCTATAATTTCAATAGCTGGCAGCGCTTGATTCATGAGCGCAAGAGGCCAAAAACACCGTAAAACGCCTCTGCGCCCGTGCGCAACACCCAAGGCGTAGCCCCTCTGGCTGTGCGCCGCGTTGCGCGCTATATTGATTCCATTCCTATCTATTTCACTGCCTGATGACCACATCCACCAAATCGGAAACCGCGGCCAAAAAAGACGTTGCCAAACTCCAGCGAGCCATCGTTGATGGCCTGGAAGACGTGAAGGCGCAAGACATCCAGGTCTTCAACACCGAGCATCTGTCGCCGCTGTTTGAACGGGTGATCGTGGCATCGGGCACCTCCAACCGCCAGACCAAAGCGCTGGCTTCCAGCGTGCGCGATGCCGTCAAGGAAGCAGGCTTTCCCAAGCCGCGCATCGAAGGCGAAGACAACGGCGAGTGGATCATTGTGGACTGCGGCTCGGCCGTGGCGCACATCATGCAGCCCGCCATTCGCCAGTACTACCGCCTGGAAGAGCTGTGGGGTGACACGCCAGTGCGCTTGAAGCTGGGTGCCGCCAAGCCGTCTTCGACGGCTGCCGCCGATCTGGCTGACAAAAAGTCTGCCCAGAAGGCCGCCAAGTCGGATGCGAAGACTGCAGCCAAGAAGGCTCCGGCCAAAAAGGCGGCCGCTGCCCCTTCAGCACCCGCCCGCTCTGGCAAGGCCACGGTGAAGGCTGTGGCAAAGACTGCTGCCAAAGCAGCACCCGCAAAAACTGCGGCGGCCAAACCGGCTGCGAAAACCACCGCTGCCAAACCTGCCAGCAAAACCGCTGGCACGGCCGCCGCCAAGAAGCCCGCAGCTGCCAAGACGCCCGTGAAGACCGTGGTCGTCAAGCCGGCCGGCGCCAAGAAGCCTGCAGCCAAGAAGTCTCCTGCCGTCAAGGCCCCTGCACGCGCAGCTGCCAAGCCTGCTGCCAAAGTAGCCCCCAAGGCTGCGGCCAAGCCCGCTGCCAAGAAGGCACCGGCCCGCAAGGGCTGATGGCACTGCCGCTGCGTACCCACCGCGTGGGTGCGCAGTGCGTTGGCATCTCACACATTCAGGTTGACCCATGAAGCTGCTGATTGTTGCCGTGGGGCAGCGGGTGCCCGATTGGGCGCAAACTGCCTACGACGACTACGCCAAGCGTTTTCCACCAGAACTCAAGGTCGAGCTCAAGGCTGTGAAGACCGAGCCGCGTGGCTCCAAGACGCTGGAGACGCTGTACGCCGCCGAGCGTGAGCGCATCGAGGCCGCCATTCCCCGCGGCACCCGCGTGGTCGCGCTGGACGAGCGCGGTACCAACCTCACCACCAAGGCCCTGGCAGAGCGGCTCAAAGGCTGGCAACTGGGCGGTGATGATGTGGCCCTGGTCATCGGCGGGCCTGATGGCCTGGACCCGGCCTTTCGCCAGGCGGCGCACGAGCGCATTCGCCTGTCAGACCTGACACTGCCCCATGCCATGGTGCGCGTGCTGCTGATTGAACAGCTGTACCGAGCCTGGTCGGTGAACGCAGGGCACCCCTATCACCGCGAGTGACTCGCCCATGCACTGCGGTGGCCCGTCATTTGCTCTACTATTGATAGCTGCTAGCGCTTGATGGATAAGCGCTGGAGCCGATTTTCTTCAAAATCCCTTCATGCCTGATTTCATCTACCTTGCCTCCCAAAGCCCGCGCCGCCGCCAGTTGCTGGAGCAGCTGGGCGTGCGCAACGAACTGCTGCTGCCCAATGTGGATGGGGATGTGGCCGAAGACGCCGAAGGCATCGAAGCTGTGCTGCCCGGCGAAAGCCCGGACGACTACGTAGCGCGTGTCACTGGCCTGAAGCTCGACGCCGCTGTGGCCCGGTGTGCTCGGCGCGGGCTGCCTATGGCGCCCATCCTGTGCTCAGACACTACGGTCGCTCTCGGAAGCACCATTTATGGTAAGCCCGACGACGCCCCGCACGCCCAGCGCATGCTGGCCGAGCTAGCGGGCCAAACCCACCGGGTGCTGACGGCGGTGGCTGTGCAGGTGGGTGATGGCGCAGGTGCACAGCGGCTGCAGGCGCTTTCGGTGTCAGAAGTCACATTTGCGCCGCTCACGGCTGATCAGATCGCCGCCTATGTGGCCACTGGCGAGCCCATGGGCAAGGCGGGGGCGTACGGCATTCAGGGGCGCGCGGCCGCGTTTATTCCGGTGCTGCATGGCAGCTATTCGGGCATCATGGGCCTGCCGATGTACGAGACAGCCCAGTTGCTGCGTGCCATCGGCTTCTCTGTGTGAGATTCAACGCATATCTGCCATGGCCGCTATCCAACAAGACATTCTGATCAACTGGTCGCCCCAAGAAACCCGCGTGGCCGTCGTGGAACACGGGGCGGTGCAAGAGCTGCACATCGAGCGCACGCTGGAGCGTGGGCTGGTGGGCAACGTGTACCTGGGCAAGGTTTCGCGCGTGCTGCCGGGCATGCAGTCGGCGTTCATCGACATCGGGCTGGAGCGTGCGGCGTTTTTGCATGTGGCCGATGTGTGGCACCGCCAGCCTGATGGCGAGCCACCCGCCTTCGCCCGCAAGACCGAGCCGCAGTTGCCCATTGAAAAACAGGTGTTTGAAGGCCAGTCGCTCATGGTGCAGGTCATCAAGGACCCCATTGGCACCAAGGGCGCGCGCCTGTCCACGCAGATCAGCATCGCAGGCCGCCTGCTGGTGTTTTTGCCCCAGGACGATCATGTGGGCGTGTCGCAGAAGATTCCCCCGGCCGAGCGTGATGCGCTGCGGGCACGGCTACAGGCGCTGGTGGGCGACAAGTCCACAGGCGGTGGTGGTGGCTTCATTTTGCGCACCAACGGAGAAGACTCGACCGATGCCGAGCTGGCTGAAGACATTGCCTACCTGCGCAAGACCTGGGCCCGAATCAAGGAAGCGTCCGTCAAGCTGCCAGCAGGGTCATTGCTGCACCAGGACCTGGACTTGCTGCAGCGCGTGTTGCGCGACCTGGTGAGCGACCATACGCAGACCATCCGGCTCGATTCGATGGAGCAGTTTCACCGGCTGCGTGCCTTTGGGCAGGAGTTCATGCCGGCGGCTGCGGGCAAGCTGCAGCACTACAAAGGCGAGCGCCCGATCTTTGACCTGTATTCGATTGACGAAGAAGTGGCCAAGGCGCTGGGGCGGCGGGTGGAGCTGAAATCGGGCGGCTACCTCATCGTGGACCAGACCGAGGCGCTCACCACCATCGACGTGAACACCGGCGGCTACGTGGGTGCGCGCAATTTTGACGACACGATCTTCAAGACCAACCTGGAAGCCGCCCAGGCCATTGCCCGCCAGCTGCGCCTGCGCAATCTGGGCGGCATCATCATCGTGGACTTTATCGACATGGTGCGGGACGACCACCAGCAGGCCGTGCTGTCCGAGTTCAAGAAGCAGCTTGCGCGCGACCGGGTCAAGACCATGTCGTCCGGCACCTTCTCGCAACTGGGCCTGGTAGAGATGACGCGCAAGCGCACCCGCGAATCCCTGGCCCACATGCTGTGCGAACCCTGCGAAGCCTGCCAGGGCAAGGGCAGCGTGAAGACGGCGCGCAGCGTGTGCTACGACATCCTGCGCGAAATCTTGCGCGAGGCCCGCCAGTTCAACCCGCGCGAGTTCCGCGTCGTGGCCTCACCGCGGGTGGTGGAGCTGTTTCTGGACGAAGAAAGCCAGCACTTGGCGGGCCTGTCGGACTTCATCGGCAAACCCATTTCCCTGCAGGCGGAAAGCGCCATGGGGCAAGAGCAGTACGACATTGTTCTGCTGTAGCCAACGGGCCCGGGCGGGTGGCCCGTGACCCAGGCTTCACCCTGCTTGCTGGCTATTTGCTATGAAAAACGTAGCTGGTGGCGCTTGTCGGATAAGCGTCAGAGCACTAAAAGGCATCAAATTGCCCTGGCAGTGCCTTCAAAGCTTGCGCAGGCGCTCCAGCGCTGCGCGCAGGGTTTCATCCTTCTTCGCAAAGCAAAAACGCACCACGCGCTGGTCAAAGCCGTCGCCATAAAAGGCCGACAGCGGAATGGCCGCCACGCCCACTTCACGCGTGAGCCACTGGCAAAAATCTGATTCGTTCAGGTCGCTCACGGCCGAAATGTCCACGCACTGGAAGTAGCTGCCGGTGCTGGGCAGCAGCTTCAGGCGCGAGCCTTCCAGGCCCTGGCGGAACAGGTCGCGCTTGGCCTGGTAGAAAGCGGGCAGTTGCAGATAGGGCGTAGGGTCTTGCAGGTAGGCGGCCAGGCCATGCTGCATGGGAGTGTTGACGGTGAACACGTTGAACTGGTGCACCTTGCGGAATTCGGCCGTCAGTGCTGCAGGCGCTGCCACGGTGCCCACTTTCCAGCCTGTGACGTGGAAGGTCTTGCCAAAGCTGGACACGATGAACGCGCGTGCCGCCAGGCCGGCAAAACGCGCGGCGCTTTGGTGTTCGGCACCGTCAAACACCATGTGTTCGTACACCTCGTCGCTGATCAGTAGGATGTCGGTGGGCGCGAGCAGGGCTTCGAGCTGGCGCATCTCGTCGGCCGTCCAGATGGTGGCGCTGGGGTTGTGCGGGCTGTTGATGATGATGGCCCGGGTGCGCGGCGTGATGGCAGCGCTGATCTTGGCAAAGTCGGGGCGGAAGGTGCCGGGCGTGAGGGGCACGCGCACGGCCTTGCCGCCTGCCAGCTCGATGTTGGGCACGTAGCTGTCGTAGCAGGGGTCGAGCACGATTACCTCGTCACCCGCGTGCACGATGGCAAGGATGGCGGTGATGATGGCCTGTGTGGCCCCGGCGGTGATGGTGATTTCTGTGCCGGGGTGGTAGGCGCGGCCGTGCAACGCCTCGATCTTGCGTGCCACGGCTTCGCGCAGTGCGGGCACGCCGGGCATGGGCGGGTATTGGTTGTGACCGGCCTTCATGGCCTGGGTGACGGCGTCCACCAGTTCAGGGGCGCATTCAAAGTCTGGAAAGCCTTGCCCCAGGTTGACGGCGTTGTGCTCGGTGGCCAGGGCGGACATCACCGTGAAGATGGTGGTGCCCACGTTGGGCAGCTTGCTGGGAAAGGCGGGCGTGCGTGCGGCAGAAGTGGCGTTGGTCATGGTGGGGCGGGTCAGAATTCGTAGTCGTTCACATGGCCGGTCATGGCCCGGGCGATCAGTTCACGGCTCAGGCGGTCGCTGAGCAGTTCGGCAAATTTATAGACGAAATTGCGCAGGTACGCGCCGCGCTTGAAGGCCACGCGGGCCACGCTTTGCCCAAACAGATGGCCCACGGGGCGCACCACCAGGTCGCCCAGCGGGTCGTCGCGCATGGCCATCTCGGCCACGATGCCAATGCCCAGGCCCAGGCGCACGTAGGTCTTGATCACGTCGGAGTCAATCGCTTCAAGCACGATGCGGGGCGTGAGCTTGCGCGCGGCAAAGGCATGGTCGATCTTGCCGCGCCCGGTGAAGGAGGGGTGGTAGGTGATGAGGGCCTCGTGCGCCAGGTCGTCCAGGCCGATGCGTTCTTTCTGTGCCAGCGGGTGGCCGTTGGGGACCACCAGCACGTGCTGCCATTCATAGCAGGGCAGGGTGACGAGCTCGGGGTAGTCGGCCAGGGATTCGGTGGCCATGCCGATCTCGGCCACCTCGTCAATGATCATGCGGGCTACTTCGTGCGGTGTGGCCTGGTGCAGGCTGATATTGACCTTGGGGTAGGACTCGCGCAGGCGGGCCACGGGCACGGGCAGCACGTAGCGGGCCTGGGTGTGGGTGGTGGCAATGCTCAGGGTACCGCTGTCCTGGGCGCTGAACTGCTCACCGATGCGCTTGAGGTTGCCCACCTCGCGCATGATGATTTCGATGCTCTGCAGCACATGCTGGCCGGGCTCGGTGATGCGCTTGAGGCGCTTGCCGTGGCGGGCAAAGATGTCCACGCCCAGCTCTTCTTCCAGTTCGATGATGGCTTTGGACACGCCCGGCTGGGAGGTGTGCAGGGCCTTGGCAGCTTCGGTCAGATTGAGATTGCGGCGGGCGGCTTCTTGCACGAAGCGGAATTGATGCAGGTTCATATCTGATGAAGGCTAAAGATTTGCATCATTATGCTTCATTCATCTAAAGAACTGGCGCGGATTCGCCCAAGAGCGCAACCTGTGGCGCTTGCCGTATTGCGTTTCAGGCAGCGGGGCGTTCGCAGGCAATGTCGGCCATCAAGGCCGTCATGCGTGGATCTTCGCCAATAGCGGGTTGCACATGAATGGCCACCTGAGGGTGGTTGTCCCGCAGTTGCTGCACCAACACAGGCAGGTCTTCTCGGGCGTGCTTGCCGGTGCCCAGGAACATGGGCACCACGGTGACATGGGTTGCGCCTGCCGCCACCAGGCCTGCCACCGCTTGCGCCAATGGAGGTTCGCTCAGTTCCAGATAGGCGCAAACCACCGGGCGCTGGGGGTGGTCTGCCTTGATGCGCGCAGCCACTGCTTCAATGGGGGCGCGCCAGAGAGGGTCGCGAGAGCCGTGCGAAAAA
>NZ_CAXIAK010000023.1:0-45985 GCF_964021665.1 uncultured Acidovorax sp. | reverse complement strand
CGTTTTACAGTTCACTGCGCACAAGGAACAGAGCGGGTTGCCAGGTGCCTGAAATACGCAGAGAGCTATGAAACGACTCGCTGGACTTCACTGTAAGTAAGCACGGCAACCGGCAGTGACGGTGGCAGGCGCGCAGGCGTGTCGGCTCCTTCACACCCGCGCTGTAGGACAGCGCCTGCCCCTGCTCATGCGGGGACTGCCGGCACCCGGCGCAACGCACAGCAGGGTGGGCAATTCAGACAAGAAGCCCCCGGCCGACCGCAGCGACGGAGCAAAAGCCGCTGGAAAGCGATAGCCACCTCTGCGCCGTGGCCCGTCGCTGCCACGGCCTGGAGGGTGTTAGCGCAGCAGGGGCAACACCGCCGAAAGCAAGGTGCCCTTGCCGGGGCTGGAGTGCACACTCAGGCGCCCCCCTGCCGCCTCTACCCGGTGGCGCATGCCCGCCAGGCCGTGCGAAGACACCTGCACGCTGGCCGGGTCAAAGCCCGCACCGTCGTCGTGCACCTGTACCGCCACGTGGTTGGGATGTGCGTGCACAGACACCAGCACCTTGTGCGCGTTGGCGTACTTGCCGATGTTGGTCAGTGCCTCTTGCACCATGCGGTACACCGTGAGCTGCGTGGCGCTGGGCAAATCGACCGTCTCCAGGTTGGTCTCGACCTCGATACCGGCACGCTGCGCAAACTCGCGGGTGAGAATCTCGAGCGCAGCCGTGAGCCCCAGGTGCGACAAGGAGGAAGGTCGCAAGTCCTCGATGATGCGCCGCTTGAGGGCGATGCCGCTGTTGAGCGTGTCGGTGAGGTGCTTGAGGCGTTCGGTCACATCCGGCGCATTCACATCCAGCTTGGATTTCAAGCGCGCCACGTCCAGCTTGGCGGCGGTGAGCAGTGCACCCAGTTCGTCGTGCAGCTCGCGGGCCAGGTGGCCGCGCTCGTCTTCCCGCACTTGCTGCAAGTGGCTTGCCAGCTCCGACAGGGACGCCGTGCGCTCGCGCACCAGGCCTTCCAGGCGGTCGCGCTCGTGCTCAAGCAAGGCCTGTTCGCGCTGGCTCACCACCTGCAGGGCGTTGGCCTGGCGCAGGTACATGAAGAACGCCAGCAGGCCAATCGCCGTGACCACGGCAATGCCAATGCGCGAGAGCATGAGCGACTGCACGATTTGCGCCTGGCCGATCTGGATCTTGGCCGTGGCGCGCTCGATGAGCGCATGGGCGAGCTTGCGGATTTCATCCACGTTCTCCCGCCCCATGTCGGTGTGCAGGATGAACTTCCAGGCGTCTTCATTGCCCTGCCTGCGCAATCGCAGGCTCAACTCCATCTCTGCGAGCTTGCGCGAGATCTGGCGCGACAGCAGTGCCACCATCAGCATGTCATCCTTGGAGTCCACAAACTGGTTGCGCAAGGTGTCCATGTGGCTTTGCAGCGCGGTCATGGCTTTGTCGTAGGGCTGCAGGTAGATGTCGTTGCCCGTCAGCAGGTAACCGCGCTGGCCGGTCTCAGCATCGAGCATGCTTTGCAGCAGGCTGCTGACCGTGCCACGGGTGGCCTGCCACTGGCTCATCTGGCGCACCGCGTCTTGCGAGCGCATGTGCCCGACTTCGTTGATGCCCACCAAAACCAAGGCGGCCAGCAGAGCCATGGGCAGGCTCAGCGCCATGCGACGAACTTTTTGTAACCACGGCCGCAAAGATGCTTGTAGGTTCATAGTTTGGAATCAGGATAAAGTTTGGCGCTTGCGGTGTTGGATGCAATGCATCAGCAACACCCGAACGCGGTTTATCTACAACTCATTGAGGGCTGCATGCGCACCCTCCCGAAGGAAAACACAATGATCAAAATCGGCATAGTGGATGACCACGCTATTGTTCGCTCCGGCTTGCGCCAGTTTCTGTCAGAGCATGTCGATTTACGCGTAGAAGGCGAAGCCTCGAATGGCCGCGAAGCGACTGACCTGGTGCGCAATCACGAAATCGACGTACTGCTGATGGACCTTTCGATGCCCGGCCAAAGTGGTCTGGATGCCCTGGCCATGCTGCGTGCCAAGGCACCCGACATGGGCATTCTGATTTTGAGCGGCTACCCCGAAGAGCATTACGCCATCAATCTGATTCGCCAGGGGGCCAGTGGTTATCTCAACAAGGAATGCGAGCCCTCCGAAATTGTGGAAGCCATCCGTGTGATCGCGCTGGGCAAGCGTTACCTCACCCCCACCGTGGCCGAGCTGCTCGCCCAGCAACTCAACCGCAAAGACGATGCACCCCCACACGAGCAGTTGTCCGAGCGCGAGTTCCAGGTGTTCTTGAAGCTGGCCAAAGGCGAGACCGCAGGCGACATCGCCAAGGACCTTTCACTGAGCGTGAAGACCGTGAGTACCTACCGTACCCGCCTCATGGAAAAAATGGGCCTATCTTCCAACAGCGATCTGACGTACTACGCGCTCAAGAACCAGCTCATCGACTGATATGGTGTGCACCCTCCTGGCCAGTGCGAACGCCGCCAGGAGGCGTTCAACCCTGCAAAATTTTCAATCTGTATGGAGTGAGTGAGAGACGATGGGAGCACTGCAATGGTGCTTGCTCACCCAACGAGAGACAGGCGCCGTGCCGCCTAATCAGCCCCGGCTGTGCGCCACGCAGTAGTCCACAAGCGCATCGATTTCATTAGATTTGTCAAAGACGGCGTCTACCCCGAGTTGCGCGCAACGCATGCGTATATCGGGGGTGGCGTAGTTGCTGAGGACGACCATTTTCTGCCCGGGGCTGCGCTCGCGGCATGCCTCCAGCACCCCCAGGCCACTGCCTTGACGCAGGAAAAGATCAACGATGGCCAAGTCCCACTGACCGGCGCGCTCCTTGAGCCAGACCTTGCCTTCGTCTTCTGTTTCAGCGAACCCCACCGGCTCTACCGACGCCAACTCTTCCAGAGTCCCGATCAGGTTTTCTCTGATGGTTGCGTTGTCTTCAACAATGTAAGTGCGGAGTTTCACAGCCTGATCCAAGAGTCCGGCCAGAACCCATACGCCATGGCCGAAGACGTACTTTAAGCCGGATGTTTTTATCGTTCTGCCAGCCAGCACTCGCTGGTTGCGTAGGACTTCTCCTACTGTTTGCCACAGACAACGCAGGCGGGATCGCGTGGCACTTTCATCGTATTCCACTCCATGGTGCGGCCATCGAGCATAAGCAGGCGCCCGGTCATGGCTGGCGCGGCGCCAGAGATGAGCTTCAAGGCTTCGGCTGCCTGCATCGCGCCGATGACACCGACCAGCGGGGCGAAGACACCCATGGTGGAGCACTGCACTTCCTCAAACTCGGCCTCGGGCGTGAACATGCAGGCATAGCAGGGCGACGCAGGATCACGCGGATCAAACACCATCACCTGCCCATCAAAGCGGATGACGGCACCAGCCACCAAAGGTTTGCCGTGGCGAATGCAGGCAGCATTGACGGCGTGGCGCGTAGCGTAGTTGTCGCTGCAATCCAGAACCACCGTCGCCTGGGGCACCCACTCATCGAGCAAGGCGGTGTCTGCGCGCTGCTGCAAGCAGGCGACCTCCACGCCGGGGTTGATGGCACGCACCGCCTGTGCGGCAGATTCCACCTTGGGCTGCCCCACGCGGTCGGTGGTGTGTGCCACTTGCCGCTGCAGGTTGGTGAGGTCCACCACATCGTGGTCCACCAGCGTGATCCGCTCGACACCCGCCGAGCCCAGGTACAGCGCCACGGGTGACCCCAGCCCCCCGGCGCCAATCACCAGGGCATGCGAGGCCAAGACCCGCTCTTGCCCTTCAATGCCTACTTCATCGAGCAGGATGTGGCGCGAATAGCGCAGCAACTGTTCATCGTTCATCGTTCTCTCATCCACCACATCAAAAAGGCCGGGCTCCTGATGGAGCCCGGCCTTTGTACATGAAAACCGGGAAGGGCAAGCCTGCGCTCAGTTTTCCTTCTTTTCTTCCTTGCGCTCGGTTTGCGTCTTGCTCACCAGCACCGCCCGACCCTTGAGCTTGTTGAGCGCCTGGGTCAGCTGGAAGTCCTTGTCGGTACCAAACTCGGGCAGCTTGCGTTCCGCTGCGGGCTTCTTGGCTTCCTCTTCCAGGCGCTTGCGGGCTTCTTCACGGGCCTTTTCACGGGCCTCGTCTTTTTGCTCTTCGCCCTGGCCGCTGCCCAGGTGTTTGTCCAGATCAGCCTCGCGCATACGCAGCGCGGCAAACACATTGCCCTCTTCAGACTCGTCGATCATCACATCAGGCACGATACCCTTGGCCTGGATGGACTTGCCGCTGGGGGTGTAGTAGCGGGCGGTGGTCAGCTTGATGCCTGTATCAGGCCCCAAAGGCCGCACGGTTTGCACCGACCCCTTGCCAAAGGTCTGGCTGCCCATGATGGTGGCGCGCTTGTGGTCTTGCAAGGCGCCGGCCACGATTTCGCTGGCCGATGCAGAGCCTTCGTTCACCAGCACCACCAGGGGCACGGTCTTGAGGGCCGCAGGCAAACGGCGCAGCGGGTCGCTGCCGCTGCGGCGCTGGTAAAACTCAGGCGATGCCTTGTAGGTGGCCTTGCTTTCGGCAAGCTGGCCATTGGTGCTGACCACGGTCACGTTCTCGGGCAGGAAGGCTGCCGAAATCGCGACGGCTGCATCCAGCAAGCCACCAGGGTCGTTGCGCAGGTCCAGCACCAAGCCCTTGAGATTGGGTTCCTGCTTGTAGACGTCTTCCACCTTGCGCACGAAGTCTTCCACCGTCCGCTCCTGGAACTGCGATAGGCGAATCCAGGCATATCCGGGCTCCATGACCTTGCCCTTGACGGACTGGGTCTTGATTTCTTCGCGGATGATGGTGACGGGGAACGAGCGGTTTTCGTCCTTGCGGAAGATGGTGAGGGTGACCTTGGTGTTGGGCTCACCGCGCATGCGCTTGACGGAGTCGCTCAGCGACAGGCCTTTGACGGCGGTCTCGTCAATCTTGGTGATCAGGTCGTTGGTCTTGAGCCCGGCGCGAAACGCGGGCGAACCTTCGATGGGCGAGACGATCTTGATCAGGCCGTCTTCCTGGGTGATTTCAATGCCCACGCCCACAAACCGGCCCGTGGTGCCTTCACGGAATTCCTTGAAAGACTTCTTGTCGAAATACTGCGAATGCGGGTCGAGGCTGGACACCATGCCAGAGATGGCATCGGTGATGAGCTTTTTATCATCCACCGGCTCCACGTAGTCTGTCTTGACCAGACCGAACACTGCTGACAGCTGCTGGATTTCCTCCAGCGGCAGCGGTGTCATCGCCCCGCGCGCAACGGTTTGCAAAGACACCGTGGTGAGCGCACCGGCCACCACACCAACCGACACCCAGCCCGCAATTTTGAGTTTCTGGCCCATACAACACCTTTAACCGCTTCAATATACACCTTGGAAGGGCCGCGCCCGCTGCAGTTCCGCGCGGGCGCTCACTTTCGCAGGATCTGGAGGGTTTTCCCCAGCAGATTTACACCGTCTTTACGCTTTTCCCTGCGAAGCCACTGCGGCGGCGGCCTTGGCAGCCGCTTCAGCGTCGCCCAGATAGTAGTGGCGGATCGGCTTGAGGTTGTCGTCCAGCTCGTAAACCAGCGGAATCCCGTTGGGAATGTTCAGGCCCACGATGTCGTTGTCGGAGATGTTGTCCAGGTACTTGACCAGCGCCCGGATGGAGTTGCCGTGCGCAGCCACCACCACGCGCTTGCCCGAACGGATGGCGGGCGCCATGGACTCGTTCCAGAACGGCAGCACTCGGGCTACGGTGTCTTTCAGGCATTCGGTCAGGGGCACATTCTCAGCCGCCACACCGGTGTAGCGGCGGTCACCGCGCTCGCTGCGGGGGTCGGTGGCTTCCAGCGCAGGCGGGGGGGTGTCGTAGCTGCGGCGCCATACCAGCACCTGCTCGTCACCATACTGCTTGGCCATGTCGGCTTTGTTCAGGCCCTGCAGCGCGCCGTAGTGGCGCTCGTTCAGACGCCAGTCCTTGACCACGGGCAGCCAGGTGCAATCCATCTCGTCCAGGGCGTACCACAGGGTGTGGATGGCGCGCTTGAGCACGCTGGTGAAGGCCAAGTCGAACTCGTAGCCCTCGGCCTTGAGCAGCTTGCCGGCCGACATGGCCTGGGAAACACCGGTGGGCGTCAGGTCCACATCGGTCCATCCAGTAAAGCGGTTTTCAAGGTTCCAGGTGGATTCGCCGTGGCGGATCAGAACGAGTTTGTGCATGGTTTCCCTAGAAAGAGCGGGTCAAAACCTTACATTCTAAAATTGCTCTGTTCGCCAACCCAAGGAATCTTAGTGAAATTCATCATCGACAACTGGTATTTGCTCGTCGTGGCCCTCGCATCGGGCAGCATGTTGCTGTGGCCGTCGCTGCGCAGCGCAGGTGCTGGCTCGCTCACCCCCAACCGGGCGGTGCAGCTCATCAACCGTGAAAAAGCGGTCGTCATTGACGTGTGCGAAGCCGAGGAGTTCGCCGCTGGCCACGTGGGCGGCGCCAAGAACGTGCCCCTGAGCCAGCTCGAAGAGCGTTTGCCCACCCTGGTGAAGAACAAGGCCGTGCCTGTGGTGCTGGTGTGCGCTTCTGGCGCCCGCGCCAACCGCGCCGTGGCCGTGGCCAAAAAGCTGGGCTACGACAAGGCAGAGGCCCTGGCCGGTGGCCTGAAGGCCTGGCGCGAAGCCAGCCTGCCGATTGAAAAAGCCTGACCTTCACCCTTTAACGCAGGAGAGCCCCATGCAACCCGTGAAGATGTACACCACCGCCGTCTGCCCCTACTGCGTTCGCGCCAAGCAGATTCTCAAGTCCAAGGGCGTGGAGCAGATCGAGGAGATTCGCGTTGACCTCGACCCTGAGGCCCGCACCCACATGATGGAAATCACCGGCCGCCGCACGGTGCCGCAGATTTTCATCGGCACCACCCATGTGGGTGGCCACGACGACCTGGTGGCCCTGGACGGGCGCGGTGGCCTGATGCCACTGCTGGGCGCCGCTTGATTCCGGCCACCCTGCCTGCCAGCGCTGCATAATGCAGCCCATGTGCCCGCTGCGGGAGCTGCTCCCCGGCGGGTTTTGTTTTGCAGCAAGTTTGTTTGAGCAAACGTAAATCGTAAGTAGAGAGACTTTGACCATGGCCGACCAAGACAACACCCCCGTTTTCCAGATCCAGCGCGTGTACCTGAAGGATCTGTCGCTCGAGCAGCCGAACTCCCCCGCCATCCTGCTCGAACAAGAGCAACCCAGCGTGGACATCCAGCTCGGCGTGGAAGCCGCGCCTGTGGCCGATGGCATCTACGAAATCTGCGTCACCGCCACCGTGCAGACCAAGATCAAGGAAAAGACCGTGTTCCTGGTCGAAGCCAAGCAAGCCGGCATTTTTGAAGTGCGCAACATCCCTGAAGACCAGATGGGCGCCATCATGGGCATCGCTTGCCCCCAGATCGTGTACCCCTACCTGCGTGGGAACGTGGCCGACGTGATCAACCGCGCTGGCTTCCCACCCGTGCACCTGGCCGAAATCAACTTCCAGGCCATGTACGAACAGCAGCAACAAGCCGCAGCGGCCGACACCGCCGTGGCCCAGTAAGCTGCACGCATCCTGGCAATTGCATTGGGATGAGGGGCCTTCGGGCCCCTTTTGCTTGATACGAGGGCGTAAGCAGCTATGAAAATCGTAGTACTCGGCGCAGGCGCATGGGGTACGGCCGTGGCCCTGAGCGCAGCACAGCACCCGGCGGGCCACCAGGTCACGCTGTGGGCACGCAACCCGGCGCAAGCCAGCGCCATGCAAACGCAGCACGAAAACGCGCACTACCTGCCGGGCATGGCCTTGCCGCCCGCCTTGCAGGTGGCCAGCGGCGACCCGGTGGCCGCGTGCCACGGTGCCGACCTGGTCATCGTTGCCACCCCCATGGCTGCGCTGCGCGGCATGTTGAAGGCACTGCAAGGCCTGACCATGCCCGTGGCCTGGCTGTGCAAGGGCTTTGAATCGTCCGCCGGCGCACAGGCCGCTGACGCAGGCCTGCTGGCCCACGAAGTGTGCGCGCAAGTGGCGCCCGCCTTGCGCTCGGGCGTGCTCAGCGGCCCCAGCTTTGCACAGGAAGTCGCCCGCAACCAGCCCACGGCACTCGTCGCCGCTAGCGAACATGCCAGCGTGCGCGAAGCCCTGGTGGCCGCCTTCCACAGCCCCAGCGTGCGCGTGTACGCCAACGAAGACATCGTGGGCGTGGAAGTGGGCGGCGCGGTGAAGAACGTGCTGGCGATTGCCACCGGCCTGTGCGACGGACTGGCTCTGGGTCTGAATGCCCGCGCAGCGTTGATCACCCGCGGCTTGGCCGAGATGACCCGCCTGGGCCTGGCCCTGGGCGCACGGCCCGATACGTTCATGGGTTTGTCAGGCCTGGGCGACCTGGTGCTGACCGCCACGGGCGACCTTTCGCGCAACCGGCGGGTGGGCATGCTGCTGGCACAAGGCCACACCCTGGCGCAGGCGGTGGAATCTCTGGGCCATGTGGCCGAAGGGGTCTACTGCGCGCGCACCGTGGCGCAGCGCGCACAAGCGCTGGGGGTGGACATGCCCATCACCCGCGCCGTGGTGGCTTTGCTGAATGGCCGGTTGAGCCCGCCCGAAGCCGTGGCCACGCTGATGGGGCGCGACCCCGCTACCGAATTTGCAGACCGCGGCTGAACGCCGCCCTGCTCGTTGCACGCACAAAAAAGCCGCACGGTCTGCACAAGCAGACGGTGCGGCTTTTACATTGGGCGGCCCCCTTCGGGACTGTGCTCAGAACACGCCGAAAAGCATGAGCAACAGCACGACGGAAAGCGGTACGCCAAGCAACCAAAGAACGATAGGCATGGTGGGTCTCCTGTAAAAAGAACGGTCACTGAAATCAGTGCCTCCACCTTATTCGCCCACCCAGCGCGGCCTTGTGCGCCGGGGCAGCGCCTTCGCGTAGGCGGGTGCCTACCGCGCCGCGATCGTTACAGCCCCAGCTCCAGCGACAGCAACTCCTCCACCGTCTGGCGGCGGCGGATCAGGCGGTGCTCGGCGCCATCCACCAGCACCTCGGCCACCAGCGGGCGGGTGTTGTAGTTGGAGGACATCGAAGCGCCATAAGCCCCCGTGTCATGGATCACCAGCAGATCCCCCACCTGCGCCGCAGGCAGGTCGCGCGGCAGCACCACGCCACCGTCGCCCTGGGTGAACACGTCTCCCGACTCGCACAGCGGGCCCGCCACCACCGTGGGCTGGCTGGCACCCTGGCTGCCATCGCGGCGCAGCACGCTCATGGCGTGGAAGCTGCCGTACATCGAGGGGCGCATCAGTTCGTTGAAACCAGTATCGACCAGCACAAAGTGGTTGTTGCCCGCATTTTTGGTGGCACGCACCTCGCCCAGCAGCACGCCCGATTCGGCCACCAGGAAGCGACCGGGCTCAATCTCCAGCCCCAGCTTGTGGCCCACGATGGCCTCGGCCTGCTGGCGTGCGGTGTTCCACAGTCCAAAGTAATGCTGCGTGTCGATGACGGGATCGCCCGCGCGGTACGGGATAGACAGGCCGCCGCCAGCCGAGATGGCATGCAGGTCATGCCCCGCCGCGTGCGCCGTGCGCACCAGCTCCACCATGGCACCGCACACCTCGGCCAGGTGGCCGTAGTCCACGCCCGAACCAATGTGCATGTGCAGGCCCGCCAGCGTCAGGCCCTGCTCGCGGATGGTCTGCAGCGCCAGTGGCAAGTCGGTGTGCCAGATGCCGTGCTTGCTGTGTTCGCCGCCCGTGTTGGTCTTGTTGCTGTGGCCGTGACCAAAGCCGGGGTTGATGCGCAGCCACACCGCATGGCCCTTGGATCGGGGGCCCAGCTGGCGCAGCATGTCGATGGAGCCCGCATTGACGGGCACGCCGTGCTCCACCACGCAGTCGAGCGTGGCAGCGTCGAACAGGTCGGCGGTGAACACAATCTCAGACGGTTCGCCGCCGGCCTTGAAGCCTGCCGCCAGCGCCCGCAGAATTTCGCCGCGCGACACCGCATCCACCTTCACGCCCTGCTCACGCATCAGTTGGAGGATGTGGATGTTGGAGCAGGCCTTCTGCGCAAAGCGCACCGTGTCGAAGTTGGACACCTGCGCAATGCGCTGGCGGATGGTGGCCGCGTCGTACACCCACAGCGGGGTACCAAACTGGTCTGCGAGGGCCCACAACTGGGCAGGGGTGAAGGGGTTGGACATGGCGAAAACTCCGAAAAAGCTGAAATCTGAAGAGCCACACACCAGTCACGGTGCGCAAAGAGTGACGGCGATCATGCCTGCCACTCACCATTCAGTCCAATACCAAAATTTCCACCATCGATTCATTGCGGATATGCTTTTCGCATGAACTCCGCCCACCCACCCGCGCCAGCCCACCTAGATGCACAAGCCGCCCTGGTGTCCCACCGGCACATCGAGGTGTTTCGCGCCGTGATGACGGCAGGCAGCGTGACCAGCGCGGCCGCCCTGCTGCACAGCTCGCAACCCACCGTGAGCCGCGAATTGGCCCGGCTGGAGCAGTTGCTGGGCTACCCGCTGTTTGAACGGCTGCAAGGCCGCCTGCGCCCCAACGCCCGGGCGCTGGCGCTGTGGGACGAGGTACAGCGCTCTTGGCAGGGGCTGGAGCGCGTGGTGGAGCGGGCCGTGGCCCTGGGCCAGTCGCACGAGGCGCAGCTCTCGGTGCTGTGCCTGCCCGCCCTGGCCCACGCCCTGCTGCCCGGCGCCATTGCCCGGCTGCTGCGCGCACAGCCCCAGTTGCGCGTGTCTATCACCCCACAGGAATCACCGCTGCTCGAAGAATGGATGAGTGCCCAGCGCTTTGACCTGGGCCTGAGCGAACAGGCCGCAACGCCCCCCGGCGTGCAGGCCGTACCGCTGCTGACGCTGGACGAGGTGGCCGTGCTGCCCGCCGGGCACGCGCTGACAGCCCAGGCCGTGCTGCAGGTGCAAGACTTTGCAAACCAGCCGTTTGTGAGCCTGTCTGCCGACGACCCCTACCGCCGCCAGATCGACGCGCGCTTTGCCGAGGCTGGCGTGGCGCGCCAGCTGCACCTGCAAACCCACAGCGCCGTGGCCGTGTGCGCCATGGTGCAGCAAGGCCTGGGGCTGGCCATCGTCAACCCGCTCACGGCGCTGGCCATGGCGGGGTCGGGGCTGGTGGTGCGCAGGCTGGGGTTTTCCGTGCCGTTCAGCATCAACGCTTTGCTGCCGCTGTACCGCCCAGCCTTGCCCGAAGCGCAGCCGCTGCTGCAGTCCCTAGAGGCCCAAGCGCAGGAAGTGACCGCCGCACTGCAGCGCTTGCTGAGCCAGCCTGCGAATTGATGCGCCCGGAATACTTTAAGCGAAAAGTGCTTCTAGCGCTTATTCAACAAGCGCAAGCAGCTACGCTTTTAGTAGCAGACCCGTCTCTGGACACAAAGGGCCCAATGCCCAATCCACGCTGCGCACAGACACAAAAAAACCGGCCTCCAGGGCCGGTGTGTGCAGGCAGCGCGGGACACCCAGCGCAGGGATCAGTACCGGCCGCCGCCGTAGCCGCCATTGCCGTAGCCCACATCGGCACGCTTGCTGGCAGTGAAACCGCCGGCGTTGTAACCGCCAGCACCGCCACCAGCTTCGCGGGGGCGGGCCAGGTTCACCACAATCGTGCGGCCATCCACAGACATGCCGTGCAGCGCATCAATGGCGGCCTGGGCGACCTCTGCGGAAGCCATTTCCACAAAGCCGAAGCCCTTGGAACGGCCGGTTTCGCGGTCTGTCATGACCTTGGCAGAAGAAACGCCGCCGAATTCGGCGAAGTTGCTTTGCAGGCTGGAATCGGTCACAGAGTAAGGCAGGTTGCCCACATAAATTTTGGTGCTCATGGAAATGTCTTTCTATAGAAAAGCGCGCAACGAAGGGCACGCAAGGGAGAAATGGGATGGAAATCGGGGGCTGCGCTGCGATGGCCCGGCAGGCGCGCAGCGAAGGAGTTGGTCAGCACACGGGTGGGCGGGACATGCACGCCTGCAACCAACCCTGGGTGACGGCAAACAGCCGGGCGATTTCGGGGGAGGCAAAGGTCTTGTCAAAGCGAAACACGCGGCAATAGCCACCGTTGCTTTGGGAGCGCTGGACCGAGAACGAGGCGCGGAAGCGGCCGCAATCGGTCGGGTGTGTCGCGGGCGAAACGACGTACTGGCCCATGGAGATGGCTGTCTTGGAAATTGGGTGCATTCAGGGGAAACGCAAGCCCGGGCCGGGTTGCGTGAGCATCAAGGGATCACAGCTGGCTGCAGCTCTACAGTGCAACTGGGCGACAAGGATGTCGCAAAAGGCGGCCAGTGCGGGCGGCTGAAACCACCGGGCTGGCATTGCAAGAACTGCGTGGCAACCCGCGCAACGTCACTGCAATGCCGTCAAGTATATGGCTGATGACATAAAAAGTCCAGCCAATATTCTCAAAAGTTTTAAAACACCGTCCTCCCGCCCGTGCGGCGCGGCGTGCACCAACCGGCTCAGCGGCCGCCGGTGATGCACAGGGCACGCTCACCCTGCGGCCATTCCCTGGACTTTGGCAGCCAGGCGCTGCTGTACGGCGGGCGAGACGAACTTGTCCACCTCGCCGCCCAGCACGGCGATTTCGCGCACAAAGGTGCTGCTGATGAACTGGTATTTGTCGCTGGGGGTGAGGAAGACGGTTTCCACCTCGGGCATCAGGCTGCGGTTCATGCCGGCGAGCTGGAACTCGTAGTCAAAGTCGGTCACGGCGCGCAAGCCGCGCACCATGGCCTTGCCACCACGCGCCACCACAAAGTCACGCAGCAAACCCGAAAAACTCTCGACCTGCACCTGCGGATATTGGCGCGTAGCCTCGCGCACCATCTCGATGCGCTCTTCCAGGCTGAACAGGGTTTTCTTGTGGTGGCCCGCGGCCACGGCCACGATGACATGGCCGAACAATTGGGTGGCTCTGCGCACCACGTCTTCATGGCCCAGGGTGATGGGGTCGAAGGTTCCGGGGTACACGGCGAGAACGTTATTGGCCATGGCGGGTTGTCTCCTGTCTGGCGAAATGGGGCGTTGGCCGGGCGTTCCCGGCCGCTGGGGCGCATTATGCAGTGCACTGCAACATGGGCACTGCAATGCAAAGAAAACAGCCGCTAGCGCTTGATGGAAAAGCGCCAGCAGCTATCAAAACAAGAGCAACTACAGAGACACCACCCGGCGCAGCAGGTGGGCATGCACCGCACCGGCTTTGAGGTGGCGGTGCACCGCCAGGCCCCAGTCGGCCAGGTCCTCGTCGGTCCAGGCGCGGGGGGCTTCCAGGTAGACGAAGCCATCGGCTGCCACTGCCTGGGCAGCAGCCTGCAATGCGGGGGTGAAGAAATCGCTGTCAAAAGGCGGGTCGAGCAGCACCAGGTCCAGGCTGGCGGGCGCGGCTTGCTTCAGGGCCGCCACGCCATCGCCGCGCTGCACGCGCATGGCGGTGGCCTGCAGGCGCTGCTGCAAGGTGTGCAGCTGGGCGACCAGGGCGGCGTCGCTTTCCACCAGTTGCACGCTGGCGGCGCCGCGCGAGGCGGCTTCAAACCCCAGCGCCCCGGTGCCGGCAAAGGCGTCCAGGCAGCGCCAGCCGCTCAGGTCCTGGCCCAGCCAGTTGAACAGGGTTTCGCGCACGCGGTCTGGTGTGGGGCGCAGGCCCGGGCGCTGGGCCACGGGCAGGCGGGTGCGCTTCCAGGCACCGCCGATGATGCGGATCTCGCCCGCGCCTTTGGGGGCCGCGGCAGCGGGCTTGTCTTTGCCCGTGGCCTTTTTGCCTGCTGGGACAGCGGGCGCGGCTGCGGCCGCCTGAGCCCTGCGGATTTCGGCGTTGATGGCGCTGGTTTTGAGGGTGGAACGGCTCATGGCTTGCCCCCCACCACCACGGTGACCATGCGCTCGGGCTGCAGCTTGCGGGCCATGGCGGCGCGCACATCGGCCACAGTGAGGGCTTCGACCTTTTGCGTCCAGTGGTCCAGGTAGTCGAGCGGCAGGTCGTTCCAGGCGATGTTGGCCACGTTGCTAAGCAGCTTTTTATTGCTGTCGATGCGCAGTGCGAAGCCGCCGATCAGGTTGTCTTTGGCGGCGCGCAGCTCGGCCTCGGTGGGGCCTTCGGCCACAAAGCGCTGTACCACGTCGCGCACCACCTTCACCGCCTGGGCGGCCTGGTCGGGCCGGGTTTGCAGGCCGATGGTGAAGGCGCCAGCGTGCAGGCCGCCGGCAAAGTAGCTGTACACGCTGTAGCTCAGGCCGCGCTTTTCGCGCACTTCTTCCGTCAGGCGCGAAACGAAGCCGCCGCCGCCCAGAATGTGGTTGCCCACCAGCAGGGCCAGAAAGTCGGGGTCGCGGCGCGGAAAGCCGGGTTGGCCGATCAGCACATGGGCCTGGGCCGAGGCGAAGGGAATGGCCTGCTCGGTTGGGGCTTTGAGGGGTTCCACCTCAGGCACGGCAGGCAGGGGCGCGCAGTTGCCGCCGCTGGCGGGCAGACGGCCCAGCAGCTTGGCCACCAGCTCTTGCGCCTGCGTGCGGTTCACCGCACCGACGATGCTTACGCGGGCACGGCAGGCGGCCACCGTTTGGGCGTGAAAGCGCTGCATGTCGTCCACGGAAATGCGCGCCAGCGTTTCGGGCGTGGTGCGCTGGCCATAGGGGTGACTGCCGTACACGGCGGCGGTGAAGGCTTCGCCCGCCACGGTAGACGGGCGGGTGGCGGCTTCGCGCAGGCTGGCGGACCAGCGGGCACGGTCCCGCGCCCAGATGTCGGCGGGCCAGCTGGGCTCGGCCATCTGGCGGGCGGCCAGGCGGGCGGCGCGGTCCAGCAGGGGCGCGTCGGTCAATGAGCGCAGCGAATAGCGCAGCGCGTCGTTGTCGGCCCCGGCTTCAAAGCCAGCGCCCAGATCGGCCCAGGCTTCGCCCAGGGCGTTTTCGTCCAGGGCGGGCTCAGCGCCCTGCCCTTCTTTACCGCCTTTGACGCCCTTGGACGCCATCAGCGCCACGCTGGCCGCCAAGCCGGCCTGCGCGGCGGGGTCGCGGCGGCTGCCGCCATCGAAGTCCACCTGCACATCCACCATGGGGATGACGGGGCTTTCGACCAGCCACACCTTGGCGCCGCTGGGCTCCGTCCAGTGCTGGATGGGCAGCAGCGCCCAGGCAGATGGAGCATAAAAAATTACTCCAGCGCAAGCGCATAAAGCGCTAGCAGCTACTTTTTTAATAGCAATCATGTGACAAATCCTGATCCGGTTCAATGGCGGGCGCCAGCAGCGGGCGCGGGGCGCTTGCGCGCACCTTCCAGCGGCTGGGGCAGCAGCGTGGCAATGGTGAGCTGGTCGTCGCCAAAGTACTTGGCGGCCACGGCCTGGACTTCTTCGGCGGTGATGGTGCGCAGCAGGGTCAGCAGGCGCTCTTCAGCATCCAGCGGAAAGCCCTGCACCCAGTTGCTGCCCAGTTCCTGCGCCTGGTTCTGCACGGAATCACGCTCGTACACGGTGGAGGCGATCCACTGCGTCTTGACGCGGGCCAGCTCGGCTTCGCTGATGCCCTCACGGGCCACGCGGGCCAGTTCGGCGCGCAGCGCGTCTTCCACCTGCTGGGCGGTCTTGCCGCCCGCGGGCACGCCGGTCATCAAAAACAGCGCGGGCCCCCGCCCGGTGATCATGGCGGAGCTGCCTGCGCTGTCGGCCACGGGCTGCTCGCCCTGGGTCAGCGCGCGCTCCAGCCTGGCACCGTCGTAGCCGCTGAACACGGCCGACAGCACCAGCAACGCCAGGGCTTCGCGGTCGCTGGCCTGCAGATCCTGCACGCGGGTGAGAGAAGGCACGCGGAAAGCCAGGGCCACGTAGGCCTGCTCGGCCGGTGCCTTGACGGCAATGCGGCGCAGGCCACGCTGCTCGGGCTCGGTACGGGGCTTGCGCTCGGGCACCGCATGCGCGGGCAGCGAGCCGTAGTACTTCTCTGCCAGGGCACGTACCTTGTCTACCTGCACATCACCGGCCACCACCACCACCGCATTGGTGGGCGTGTACCACTGGCGATGGAAGGCGCGCACGTCGGCAGGTGTCATGGCGTCCAGGTCGCTCATCCATCCCACCACCGGGCGGCGGTAGGGCGACGCGTTGAAAGTGGTGGCAAAGAGCTGCTCGGCCAGCAGGGCACGGGGCTGGTCTTCGGTGCGCAGGCGGCGCTCTTCCTTGACGACCTCGATCTCTTTCTTGAACTCTTCGTCGGGCCAGTGCATGTTGGCAAAGCGGTCAGACTCCAGCCGCATCACGTCTTCCAGCTTCTGGGCGGGAATCTGCTGGTAATAACCGGTGTAGTCGCGGCTGGTGAAGGCGTTTTCACGCCCGCCCAGGGCCGCCACACGGCGTGAAAAATCGCCCGGCGCCACGGTTTTGGAGCCCTTGAACATCATGTGCTCCAGTACATGGGCCACGCCCGAGGTGCCGTCCACCTCGTCCATCGAGCCCACGCGCAGCCACACCATGTGCACGGCCGTGGGTGCACGGTGGTCCGGCTGCACGATGAGCTGCATGCCATTGGCCAGGGTGAAAAGCTGGGCGCCCGCCGCGTTGGTGCGCGGGCTGTCGGCCGCTGCCGCGCGCACTGGCGCGGAGGCCGTGGCCTGGGCCACAAGGGGTGAAGAACCCGGTGCAGCCACATTGGTGGCGGCCCCGGCGCTGATGCTGGCCAACAGGCCGAGTAGGGTGAAAGCGCGTTTCATAGAATGCAGTGATTCTAAGAACCCGCCAATGTTCAGTTTTTTCAAGAAAAAGCCCGCCCCCCCGCCCGCAGTCGCTGATGCCCCGGCACCCGCGCCTGCGCCCGTGACGCCCCCGCCAGCCACGCCCGCCCCCGCTGAAGCCGCCGCGCCCCCTGCAGCCGCAGCCCCGGCCACAGGCTTTGGCTGGCTGCGCAACCCCTTCGCCGCCAAGCCACCCGCCAGTGCCCCTGCGCCCACGCCCGCCGTCGATGCCGCGCCCACGCAGCCAGCCCCGGTCGGCCCACCTGCTGCGGCCCCAGCGCCCGCCCCTGTTGCCGTAGCGGCACCGGTAGCGCACCCAGGGGTGCCAGCGCCTATCGCTGCGCCAGCGCCCCTCCCAGCACCAGAACCTGTTGCAGCCCCCGCCCCCGTGGCGGCAGAGCGCAAAGGCTGGCTCGACCGCCTGAAAGCGGGCTTGCGCAAGACCGGCTCCAGCATCGCCACCGTGTTCACCGGCACGCAAATCGACGATGCGCTGTACGAAGAGCTGGAAGAAGCCCTGTTGATGGCCGATACGGGCGTGAAGGCCACCCAGCACCTGTTGGAAGACCTCAAGCGCCGCGTGAAGGAAACCAAGACCACCGACCCCGCCGCCGTGAAGGGCCTGCTGGCTGATGCCCTGGCCGAACTGCTGCGCCCGCTGGAAAAAGCCCTGGTGATCGGCGAGCACACGCCCACAGTCATCATGGTGGCCGGCGTCAACGGTGCGGGCAAAACTACGTCGATTGGCAAACTCACCAAGCACCTGGCCAATGAAGGGGCCAGCGTGCTATTGGCCGCAGCCGACACCTTCCGCGCCGCAGCGCGCGAGCAGCTGGGTGTGTGGGCCGACCGCAACACCGTGGAAATCGTGAGCCAGGAAGGCGGCGACCCCGCCGCCGTGAGCTTTGACGCCGTGACCGCCGGCAAGGCCCGCGGCAAGGACGTGGTGCTGGTGGACACCGCCGGCCGCCTGCCCACGCAGTTGCACTTGATGGAAGAGCTCAAAAAGATCAAGCGTGTGGTGACCAAGGCCGACGGCACCGCCCCGCACGAGGTGCTGCTGGTGATTGACGGCAACACCGGCCAGAACGCGCTGGCACAGGTGCGCGCCTTTGACGACGCACTGCAGCTTACCGGCCTGGTGGTTACCAAGCTGGACGGCACTGCCAAGGGCGGCGTGCTGGCCGCCATTGCGCAGGAACGCCCCATCCCCGTGTATTTCATCGGTGTGGGCGAGAAGCTGGAAGACCTGGAAACCTTCAACGCGCGCGAGTTCGCGCAGGCCCTGCTGTCCTGATCTATTGAGCAGCTACCGTGGCGCCCCGGCTGACGCCACGGGTGCACGCCGCCACAACGCCACGGCGCGCGCACGAATTCCGTTTACAAAATGTGGCTTCCCCCGGATGATGGGCTTGTATCCCACCCAGCCCGAAGCCCATGTTCCTTGAACTGATCAAAGGCGTTGCACTGTTGCTGGCGCTGTGCTTTTTGCACGGCGTCAACATCCGGCTCTGGCGGCAAAAGCCCCTGGTCGGGCAAATCGTTTCGGGCGTGCTGTTCGGCGGCATCTGCGTCGTGGGCATGTTGATGCCCCTGGTCTTGATGCCTGGCGTGATTTTTGACGCTCGCTCGGTCGTGCTCAGCATGGCGGGCCTGTTTGGCGGGCCGTTGGTGGCCATCATTGCCGGCACCCTGACCATGGCATGGCGCCTTTGGCTGGGCGGCGCTGGCATGGGGGTCGGTTTGCTGGTGGTGGTGATTTGCGTGTCGCTGGGGCTGCTGTACCGCTATGCGCGCCAGCGCGGCAAGCTGGACGTGGGGCCCCGCACCTTGCTGCTTTTCGGACTGGTGGTGCATGTGGCGGTGGTGGGGGCGTTTCAGCTTTTGCCTGCGCCGGTTGTGCAGCGCATCAATGAGATGGTGGCCCTGCCTTTCATCGCCATTTTCACGGTGGCCACCTTGCTGCTGGGCACCGCGCTGAAAGACCTGGAGGAGCGGCTGAAAACCGACCGGGCGCTGAGCGACAGCTCAGCCCGGCTGCGCGCCATCACGCAAGCCATTCCTGACGTGCTGCTGGTGCTGGACCGCAACGGGCGCTACCAGGAAGTGCTCTCTAGCGACAAGGCCGCCTTGGTCGCCAACGCCAGCGACCTGCTGGGCAAGCACCTGAGCGATGTGCTGCCTGCCGACCAGGCACAGCGCTTCCTGGAACTCATCCACGAAACCCTGCGCACCGGCCGCACCCAAACCCTTGAATATGAAATCTGCACCCTGGATGGCGTGCGTCAATTCGAGGGGCGCACCCAGCCGCTGGGCGTGCCCGTGCAGGGCCAGGAAGCCGTGGTGCTGCTGGCACGCGACATCACCGACCGCAAGCGTGCCGAAGCGGCCCTGCGCGAGTCGGAGCTGCGCTTTCGCTCCCTGTTGCTGAACATACCGTCCATCTCGGTGCAGGGTTATCTGGAAGACGGCACCACCAGTTACTGGAACAAGGCGTCAGAAGCGCTGTATGGCTACACCGCCGATGAAGCCATGGGCAGCAACCTGTTTGATCTGATCATCCCGCCCGTGATGCGCGACACCGTGCGCAGCAACGTGGAACACATGTTTGCCACCGGCGAGGTGATTCCGGCAGGCGAACTGCAACTGCAGCGCAAGGACGGCAGCCTGGTCGATGTGTTTTCCAGCCACGCCTACATCCACATACCGGGCCAGCCGCCAGAGATGTTCTGCATCGACATCGACATTTCGGGCCGCAAGGCGGCTGAAGAAGAAGCCCGCTACCTTGCTTTTTACGATGCCCTGACCGAGTTACCCAACCGCCGCCTGCTGGTAGACCGGCTGCAGCAGGTGCTGGCCAGCAGCAGCCGCACGGGAATGGCATCTGCCGTACTGTTTGTAGACCTGGACAAGTTCAAGACCCTGAACGACACACGCGGGCATGAGGTGGGCGACATGCTGCTGACGGAAGTGGCGCGCCGCCTCAAGAGCCATGTGCGCGAACTCGATACCGTGGCGCGCCTGGGTGGGGACGAGTTCGTGGTGGTGCTGCAAAACCTGGGCACCGACCCCACCGAGGCCGCAGGCCAGGCCCGCATGTTGGGCGAAATGCTGCGCGCGCACCTGGCGCAGCCCTACGACTTGGCTGGGCACGAACACCATTGCTCAGCCAGCATCGGCATCACGCTGTTGCACGGGCAGCGCACCAGCGTGGACGAAATCCTTAAACAGGCCGATATGGCGATGTACCGCGCGAAAGACGCGGGGCGCAACACGCTGCGCTTTTTCGACCCGGACATGCAGCAGGCCGTGAACCGCCGGGCCACTCTGGAAGCAGAACTGCACAACGGTCTGCGGCAAAACCAGTTTCTGCTGCTCTACCAGGCCCAGGTGGACGAAACCGGCCGTATCGCAGGGGCAGAAGCCCTTGTGCGCTGGCAGCACCCGGAGCACGGCATGGTGTCCCCGGGTGAATTCATTGCCTTGGCGGAAGACACCGGCCTGATCGTGCCGCTGGGGCACTGGGTGATGGAAACCGCCCTGCGCCAGCAAGCGCAGTGGCGCCAGCACCCCCAACTCGCGCACCTCACGCTGTCGATCAACGTCAGCGCGCGCCAGTTTCACCAGGATGACTTCGTGAGTCAGGTGGTCCGCCTGCTTCAGCTCACGGGCGCCGACCCTACACACATCAAGCTGGAGCTGACCGAGAGCCTGCTGCTGAAAAATGTGGAAGGCGTGATCACCACCATGCTGGCGCTGCGCGAGCTGGGCCTGGGCTTCTCGCTGGACGACTTTGGTACCGGGTACTCATCGCTGAGCTACCTCAAGCGGTTGCCGCTGGACCAGATCAAAATCGACCAGGGTTTTGTGCGCGATGCACTGGTTGACCCCAACGATGCGGCCATTGCGCGCTCCATCATTGCCCTGGCCCACAGCCTGGGGCTTGACGTGATTGCCGAAGGGGTGGAAACCGAAGAACACCACCACTTCCTGCTCCAGCATGGCTGCCGGGCCTTCCAGGGTTACTTCTTTGGCCGCCCGGTGCCTCACACAGATTTCGAGCGGGTCGTGCTGAGCCGCTAGGCCGCCGGTAGCAGCACCAGCACGCCCCCGCTCTTTCCTCAAGCCTCAGCCATCTCGGGCAAGTGCTGTAAGCGACTGGCCGGTGTGGGTTGCCGCAGGAGTGAAAACAGGTCCTTGGGATCGTCCAGCGCCGGGATCAGGGCCATGCGCTCGCCCATTCCCAACGCCAGGGCCGTGTCGCGCATGTAGCGCAGCGCGGAAAAATCTTCCAAAGCAAAACCGACCGAGTCGAATACGGTGACCTGGGTGGCGCTGGCGCGGCCCGCGTGGCGCTGGGAGAGAACCTCCCACACCTCCGTCACCGCAAAGTCGGAAGGCATTTGCTGGATATCGCCCTCCACACGTGTCTGCGGGGCATATTCCACAAACACGGCGGCGCCACGCAGCACATCTGGGTGCAATTCGGTCTTGCCGGGGCAGTCACCACCCACCGCATTGATGTGCATGCCGGGCTCCACCATGTCGGGCGTGATGATGGTGGCCTTGGCCTTGTCGGCCGTGACAGTGGTCACGATATCGGCACCACGCACGGCCTCTGCCACGCTGGTGCATACACGCACCGTCACGGGCAGATCGCTCAGGTTGGCAAGCAATTTGCGAGTGGCCTCACCGTCTGTATCGAAAAGACGCAGTTCGGTGATGCCCAGCAGGTGGTAGAAGGCCAGGGCCTGGAATTCGCTTTGCGCGCCGTTGCCGATCAGCGCCATGCTGCGGCTGCCGGGCCGGGCCAGTGCGCGCGCCGCCACGGCAGACATGGCTGCCGTACGCAATGCGGTGGTGAGGGTGAGTTCCGACAGTAGCAGGGGCATGCCCGTGGCCACGTCGGCCAGCACGCCAAACGCCATCACGGTAGATAAGCCCAGGCGCGTGTTGCCGGGGTGGCCATTCACGTACTTGAACGAGTAGGTCACCTCATCGGCAATGGGCATCAGTTCAATGACCCCTTGGCGGGAGTGGCTGGCCACCCGGGCTGTTTTATCAAAGTCAGCCCAACGCAAAAAGTCCGCCTGGATGTTGTCTGCAATGCCCTGCAAACAGGCGCGAAGACCCTGGCGACGCACCAGTTCAACCACTGCTGGAGCGCTGAGGTACAGCGTTTCTGAGGTGCGCGAAGTCGAGGGGGTGAAGTTCATGGCCAGTCTCCGTTGTTGTGATGGCCCAGTGTCTCGCGCACGGATGGCAAAGTGAATCGGCAATCTTGTACCGTATTGCAGATGTTTTTGCCAAAATGGCAGAAACCAATGCCATTTTGAATACATGGACGAACTGGACCACTCCCTCATCAGCCTCTTGCGCGCCAACGCCCGGATGAACATCGCCGACCTGGCCCACAAGCTCGGCGTATCCCGCGGAACCGTGACCAACCGTCTGCGTAAGCTGGAAGACACACAGGTCATCGTGGGTTACACCGTGCGACTCAAACCCGAGGCAGAACCTGAACGCATCCGTGCATGGATGGGTGTCTTGGTTGAAGGTAACCAGACGCGACAGGTCATTGCCAGCTTGCTGGGCGAACCAGGGGTCTCGGCCTTGCACGACACCAACGGCCGCTGGGACCTTCTGGCAGAGCTTGAAGCACGCTCCATGAGTGAGCTGTCGCAAGTGCTGGAACGCATCCGCCTCATCTCCGGCATTCGCAGCACAGAAACGAGCATCCATCTGACAACGTACCGATGAAGAGATAAGCCAGACGGGAACTTTGGACTTAGCACTCTCTCAAATCGAGTGCTAACATAATGCCCTTGAGGAAAGGATTCCCGGCATGACACTTTCATCTGGAACCACTGCAACCGCTCTGACACCCACCAACCCTTGGGCGCTGGTGCCTGCGTTGGGCAACCTCGACGCCTACATTTCTGCCGTCAACCGTCTTCCTTTGCTGACCCAGGAAGAGGAGCAGAAATACGCCCGCCAGCTCAAGGAACACAACGATGTGGACGCTGCGGGGCGCTTGGTGCTGTCGCACTTGCGGCTGGTGGTTTCCATTTCCCGCCAGTACCTCGGCTACGGTCTGCCGCATGGCGACCTGATTCAGGAGGGCAACGTGGGCCTGATGAAGGCGGTCAAGCGTTTTGACCCCGACCAGGGCGTGCGGCTGGTGAGCTACGCCATGCACTGGATCAAGGCCGAGATCCACGAATACATCCTGAAAAACTGGCGCATGGTCAAGGTGGCTACCACCAAAGCCCAGCGCAAGCTGTTCTTCAACCTGCGCTCGATGAAACAGGGCTTCAAGGCGGATGCCAGCGCCGCAGATGCTGCCACCCACCGTGACACGTTGTCTGACCACGAAATTGATGTGGTGGCCGCCCAGCTGAACGTGAAGCGCGAAGAAGTCATTGAGATGGAAACGCGCATGTCTGGCGGCGATGTACTGCTGGATCCCACACCTTCGGACGACAGCGAACAGGCCTTTGGCCCGATTGCCTACCTGTCGGACGCATCGCACGAGCCCACCGCCGTCATTGAGTCGCACCAGCGTGACGTGCTGGCCTCTGACGGCATCGCCAACGCCTTGGCAGGACTGGACGAGCGCAGCCGCCGCATTGTGGAAGAGCGTTGGCTCAAGGTGAACGACGATGGCTCGGGTGGCATGACGCTGCACGAGTTGGCTGCTGTGTATGGCGTGAGCGCAGAGCGCATTCGCCAGATTGAAGCGGCCGCCATGAAGAAGATGAAGAAAGCGCTGACAGAAGCAGCTTGATTCGCCCAGCGGCAGATGGGACAAACGTTACCATTTGCCCCTGCGTCGCCCCCTAGGCCCGCTCATAGGCCGTTGAATCCTGCCCCAGCGAACCCAAAGGTTTGCTTCAGCAGACAACTCAGCGGACTTGGCGGGCTTTTTCCATGGTCCGGGCGAGTACCGGTTTTTTTGTTGCTGAAAGACTCCCATGCAATCCCTGTTTTCGCGCCGTACCGCCCTTGCTCTGGCCTTGACGGCTCTGGCGGCACCATGGGCCGCAGCCCAGAAGGCGCCCAGCGCCGCCGCCCCCTGGCCCACGAAACCGCTGAAGATCATCGTGGGCTTCCCACCCGGCTCGTCGCCTGACCGGACGGCGCGCACCTTCTCGGAGCCCCTGGCCAAAGCCCTCGGGCAACGGGTCAGCGTCGAACACAAGGTGGGTGCGGGTGGCAACATCGGCGCCGATGCCGTGGCCAAGGCCCGGGACGACCACACCATTGGGCTGATGATCAACGGCAACATGACGATTGCCAAGCTGATCAACCCAGCGGTGCCGTACGACCCGCTGAAGGATTTTGCGCCGCTGACGCTGGTGGG
Organism: uncultured Acidovorax sp.; assembly: GCF_964021665.1. Taxonomy (NCBI): domain Bacteria; kingdom Pseudomonadati; phylum Pseudomonadota; class Betaproteobacteria; order Burkholderiales; family Comamonadaceae; genus Acidovorax; species uncultured Acidovorax sp. The sequence goes on along the minus strand of NZ_CAXIAK010000023.1, from coordinate 21,830 downwards.
CACCTCGCCTTTGGTATTGACTGCGCCGGTGAGCCAGCCCGGCGTGGCAGCCACCGCGAGTGCCCGCGAATTTCTGGCAACGGCACGCAGCGCTGGGGACCAATGGAGCTATGGCACCCCTGGGGTGGGCACGGTGGGCCATATCGGCACCGAACTGCTGAAGTCACGCAGCGGGATCAACCCCGTGCACGTGCCGTATGCCGGCTATCCCCAGGTCGCGACGGCCATGCTGGGCGGCCAATTGCAGATGGCGCTGCTGCCGCCTGCGCTAGCGCAGGCGCAAGTGAAGGCAGGCAAGCTGCGGGCCATTGGCGTGACATCGGCCGGCCGCAGTGCGCTGGCGCCCGATGTGCCAAGCTTGGCCGAAGCCGGAATTCAGAATTTTGAACTGGAAATCTGGAACGCCTTTGCAGCCCCCGCGACCATGCCCAAGGCCTTGCAGGTGCGGCTGGCCACAGTGCTGGCGGACATTGCCCGCACGCCAGAGGTGCGCGCCAAGCTGTTCCAGCAAGGCTGGCAAGTGGCTGGCACATCGCCCGAGGGGTTGGCCAACAGGATCAAGGCAGATACCGCAGCGCTGGGGCAAATCATTGCGCAGCGGAGCATCAAAGCCGAATAAGGGAAGAAGGACGCTGCGGCTGGTAAGCCAAGGCAACCCTTTAGATTGGGCGCCCCCAGTGGGCGCTGCAGCTTACTTCGCTTCTTTGAGCAACGTGGCCACGTCGGCGGCCAAGGCCTGTGCGCCGCTGCCGTAGCGGTGGTACACGCGCAACCGCCCGGCGGGGTCATAGACGTAGCTGCCGGCAGAGTGGTCCATCGTGTAGCTGGTGTCTGTTTTGCCTTCGACCTTTTTGTAATAGATCTTGAAGTCCTTGGCGACGGCGGCCAGTTGCTCGGGGCTGCCGCGCAGGGCCAGGAAGCTGGGGTCGAAGTTGCCCATGTAGGCCTTCAGCACCTCGGCAGTGTCCCGCTCAGGGTCCACGGTCACGAAGATGCCTTGCAGGCGATCGCCATCTGCGCCGAGGGAACGCTTGACTTCGGCCAGTTCCTGCATGGAAGTGGGACACACGTCGGGGCACTGCGTGAAGCCGAAAAACACCACCACCACCTTGCCCGCGAAGTCTTTCAAGCTGCGCTGCTGGCCGTTGTGGTCCGTCAATGGCAGATCGCGGGCGTATTCGGCGCCAGTGACATCAATGCCCCGAAATTCCACCTTCTTCTCAGAGCAAGCAGAAAAAAGCACTGTAGCGCCCGCCAATAAAGCGCAAGCAGCTACAGATTTAATAGCATTTCGTTTGTTCATGTTCACATCACGTAGTGGTCCACCAACAGCGCAGCAAACAGCACGCTCAAGTGGATCAGGGAAAAGCGGAAGGTCTTGCGGGCCAGGGCGTCGGAGTAATTGCGCCACAAGGCAAATCCATAGCCGCAAAATCCCACGCTCAACACCACGGCAAAGGCCAGGTACAGCCATGAACTCATGCCGTACACGAAGGGCATGAGGCATCCCGCAAAAAGAATCAGCGTGTACAAAAAGACCTGCAGGCGTGTGAACTCGTTGCCATGGGTGACAGGCAGCATGGGCAGGCCTGACTTGCGGTAGTCCTCCACCCGGTACAGCGCCAGCGCCCAGAAGTGCGGCGGGGTCCACAGGAAGATGATGAGAAACAGAATCAGCGCTTCGGGCCCGACATCCCCCGTCATGGAAGACCAGCCCAGCACAGGCGGCATGGCCCCCGAGGCACCGCCAATGACGATGTTCTGGGGCGTGAGCGGCTTGAGAATGACGGTGTAGATCACCGCGTAGCCCACAAAGGTGGCAAACGTCAGCCACATGGTCAGCGGGTTGATCCACACGTACAGCAATGCAGACCCTGCAGCGCACAGCACCGCAGAGAACACCAGGGTCTCCTGGTTCGACAACTCACCCTTGGCGGTAGGGCGCCAGGCAGTGCGCTTCATCTTGGCATCAATGCCCTGCTCCACGATGCAGTTGAAGGCAGCGGCGGCCCCAGCCACCAGCCAGATGCCCAGGCTGGCCAGCGCCATCTGGCCCACCTGCGCCCCACTGGGCAAGCCCGGCACAGCCAGCACCATGCCGATCAAGGCACAGAACACAATCAATTGGACGACGCGCGGCTTGGTCAAAGCGTAGAACTGCGCGAATCGCGACGGAGGGGAAACGGCGGCAACACTCATGCAATCACTCTCGGTGCGCGCGCTGGCGCAGAAATCTCGTTCGGGGCGGCGCTGGTGCGGCTGGCCGCCAAGGCCCAGGTCAACACCACCACCAATGCGGCAGCCCCCCCGGTGTGGAGCACTGCCGCCAGCAGGGGCCAATCCAGAATCACGTTAGACAAGCCCGTGGCCAGCTGCAGTGCAGCCAGCGCCAACAGCCAATGCGCTTGCGCTTTCAGAGAGGGACGCAGTTGAAGCGCGAGCCACACCATGGCTGCAAGGACGACATAGGCCATCAAGCGATGAACATAGTGAATGGCCGTCAAACCCGCAAAACTGATGTGACTGCCGTCTTGCAGCATGCCCAGTTCACGCCAAATCTGGAAGCCCTGCGCAAAGTCCATGGCGGGCCACCAGCTACCCTGGCACTTGGGGAAGGTGGTGCAAGCCAGCACCGCGTAATTGGTACTGACCCAGCCGCCCAAAACCACTTGCGCAGCCAGCAAGGCCATCGTGCCCCACAAGGCCCAACGCATCCCTTGGCTCAGACCGACAGGCGGCAGACCCCCGGCCGCCCGGGTGTGCTGCACCGCCTGAACGCACAGCAGCGCCAGTAACACCAACCCACCGATCAAATGCAGTGTCACGATGGCGGGGAACAGCTTCATGGTGACCGTGAGCGCACCAAACGCGCCCTGCAGACAGACCCAGACGAGGGTAAATGTAGGCCACCAGGGACTGCCAGCGGGCGGCCGTCCCACCGAAGCGCCCTGCCCCTTGGCGGCTAGTTGGCGCTTCCATGCACGGTGCTGCACCCAGGCAGAGATCGTCATGACAATGATGAGCACCCCTACCCCGGTGGCCAGATAGCGGTGGATCATCTCCACCCAGGCTTTGCCGTGCGTGACAGGCCCCGTGGGCATGGCGCTTTGCGCTGCAGAAATTTCTTCACGGGCACCCACGGGGCTCGCGCTGCCGTAGCAGCCAGGCCAGTCGGGGCAACCCAGACCGGAATCGGTCAGGCGCGTGAAAGCACCAAACAGCACCAGATCGAAGGTAAGGAACAGAGTCAGCACCGTGAGCGCTTGCAGGCGCCGCAGCGGAGAAGCCCCACGGTTGCGCCAGCGCACCCATGCCAGCGGGCCCAGGGCAATCAGCAGCCCCAGGAGCATGAGCCGGGTGAGCGGAGCGAGGTCGTACAGAGGTTGCGCGTCCATGTCAGGGCTTCCGGGGTCGGCCCGCTTCATCCCAGGATGCAGAGGCGCGCAACAGGCGTTCCAGATCCTTCTTGGCCTTGGCTGCGCCCGCAGCATCCATGCGGGCGGGGAAACGCATCATCCAGTGGCCCATGGGGTCCACCACATAGATGTGATCCCGCAGCGCCTGACCTGCAGCAGGCGCCAGCCACTGCGCCAACGCTGCTTCATCCACACGCCGCACCTGGGCCTGTTTGAGGGCAGGCTCCAAGGCTGCCGGAGGGGCTTTGTCATCCGTCACCAGCCACACCCAGTCCACGCGGTCTTTCTCACGCCCCACGCTTTCACGCAGCTGGCGCTGCAGGTACAGATGCTTCTGGCAATCGGTATCGCACTGGCTATCCGCCACACTCACGAGAAGCCACTGCCCCTTAAGATCCACCAGCGCACCGTCGCCACCCTCCAACGTGGTGGCAGCCATGGCGGGCATGGGCCGTTGTGGCTCAATCAACTCGCCGTAGTTCCTGCGTCCCTCTGGGCGAATCACGTAATAGGTGAAGTAGGACGCAATGACGGGTGCAGCACAGACCAGCAGCACCCCCAGCATCTTCAGGCGGCCATGTCGGGTGCGCTGGGCAGCATCCATCGCCCCTCCGGCCTCGGGCAGGGTATGCACCGTCAAACCCAGGGGGTGCTCTGACGCCACTTCAGGAGGAACGCTCGCGGCGTGGGCGAATGAAGCGTCGGACGATTTGGAACCAGACATAAAGGAGTGCAATCAGGCCGCAAAGCCCGAACCATTGAAATGCGTAACCATAGTGTTTATCGACGCCCGAAGAGACGACAGGCCAGTCGCGCTGCATGCCTTCACCAGGCTCACCCAACTGAACCACCGACAAATCCAGCAGCGGCAGTTGCGTGGCGGAGCGAAATGCAGCCAGGTCGAGATTTTGCCGGATGCGGGAAGACCCCTGCGCACTGTCCCCTGCGCTGAATTCGTAGAGCCGCGATGGCGGCGCAGCCACCCGGCCTTTGACCTGTACGGTCCCAGCCGGCGTCACGACATCAGGCACCTGGGTTCGGTCCTGAAAATTGCGTGGCACCCAGCCACGCTGCACTAGTACCACAGCGCTGGTCCCTCGCAATTGCAGCGGGGTGACGACAAAAAAGCCGGGGCGCCCCTGCATTTGCCGGTTGTCGAGGTACACGGTGTGGTCGGGTAACCAGAGGCCTTCCAGTTCCACCGGGCGACGCCGCATTTCCTCCGTAACGCCCGCCACTTCAGCCTTTGCCAAGCTCGCCCCATCCAAGGCCGGCAGCGCAGCGCGAGAAGTCAACGTTTGCTCGTATGCCAGCTTTTCTGCGGCACGGCCCAACTGCCACCGCCCGAGTGACGCAGTAATGGCCACGCCCACCAGTGCGGCCAAGGTGACGACAACAAAAAGCACACCAGATGCACGAGGACGAGACGTCACAGGATAATCAGCTCCATGAAATATCTAGTTGTTGCAGCATTTGTGGGCATTGTGGTCAGCCTGGGGTCTGCGCTCTTTTTCATGATGCGCAACGGCAACAACGATGCACTGAAGGGTAACCGCATGGCCAGGGCATTGGCAGTGCGGGTGGGGCTGTCGATCTTGCTCTTTGTGTGCCTGCTGGCCGCATGGCAGCTGGGCTACATTCAGCCCACTGGCCTGCCGGCCACACGTTGAACGCCGCACACTCATCAGAATGCGCCACCCGGATTGGCGCTTATCGAGACAGGCCAAGTAGCCAAGCCACAAAAAAAAGCGCCTTGCGGCGCTTTTTTGTTGACTGTCTGCGCTTACATCCAATACACGAGGATGTACAAACCGAGCCAGACCACGTCCACAAAGTGCCAGTACCACGCAGCACCTTCAAAGCCGAAGTGCTTGTCTGCCGTGAAGTGGCCTTTTTGCAGACGCAGCGTAATGAACAGCAGCATCAACATGCCGATGAACACGTGGAAACCGTGGAAGCCGGTCAGCATGAAGAAGGTGGAGCCAAACACACCAGACGACAACTTCAGGTTCAAGTCTGTGTAGAGGTGGTAGTACTCGTAGCCCTGAACGAACAGGAACACGATGCCCAGCAACACCGTAGCCCACATGAAGGCGATGGTCTTGCCGCGTTGGTTCTCGCGCAATGCGTGGTGGGCAATCGTCAGTGTCACGCCCGACGTCAGCAGCAGTGCCGTGTTGATCGTGGGCAGCCAGAAGGGGCCCACGGTCTGGAAGGGCTCCACGATGCCTGCAGGAGAGGCCGTCGCACCAGCTGCCACACTAGGCCATACCGCCTTGAAGTCAGGCCAGAGCAGAGAGTTTTCGAGGCTGCCCAATGCGGGGACAGAGTGCTCGCGCGCCCACCACAGGGCGGTGAAGAATGCGCCGAAAAACATCACTTCCGAGAAGATGAACCAGCTCATGCTCCAGCGGTAAGAGAGGTCAATCTTGCGGCCGTATAAGCCCGCTTCGCTCTCACGGGCTGCATCACGGAACCACTGGTACAGCACAAACAGCCACCACACCAAGCCCAGAGCCAGCGAGTACTTGCCCCATTCGTGTCCGTTGATCCACTGGCCTGCGCCCAGGATCACGAAGAACAGCCCAGCAGCAGCCATCACGGGGTGACGGGACTCTGCGGGCACGTAGTAGTACGGTGTTGTGCCGTGTGTTGATGCACTCATTTCAGCTCCTGACTATCTCAATCGTTGTTATCTGTACCGGGGGCAAATCCACTGCGTCACACAATCCAGTTGACCAGCACGATGAGTGCCAGCACCAGAGAAAAAACTGCGATCAGTCCCACCACGATGATGTGGATGGGGTTGATCTTCTCCAAATCTTGCGCGTATTCACTGCCTTTACGCAATCCAATCAGGGACCACGCAACCGCGCGCACCGTACGCAACAGCGAGCCTTTGCGTTGCAGCGGTGAAGCGGAGTCTCGGCTCATGAGCCTTGGCCTTCCGACGGCAAACCCTTCACCGAAACCGACTGTGGCGCTGCGGGAGTTTTCCCACCGACCTCGAAAAATGTGTACGACAGCGTGATGGTGGTCACGTCTTTCGACAGTTTCGGATCAATCACGAACGCCACCGGCCATTCCTTCTTTTCACCGGGCTCCAGCGTGTACTGGTTGAAGCAAAAGCACTCCAGCTTGGTGAAATGTGCAGCTGCCTGACGCGGTGCGTAACTGGGAATGGCTTGTGCTGCCATACGCCGGTTTTGCACATTCTGGAATTCGTACATCACTGTCGTCAACTCGCCGGGATGCACTTTGACAGAGCGCTGTGCAGGCTTGAAATCCCAAGGCCCGCGCGCGTTGGCGTCGAACTCCACCGTGATGGTGCGGGACTTGTCCACCTGACTGTTCGCAGGCAGCTTCGCATCCTTGCCGGCAACGCCGTTGCCTGGAACCTGGCGCTCGGACAGCGACAGGATGTTGATCCCCGTCATCTCGCAGATGTGCTTGTAGATGGGGATCAAAGCGTAGCCGAAGGCGAACATGCCGGCCGCAATCACGACCAGCTTGCCGACCATCTTGGCGTTTTCGCGACGCAGGCTCATGGCAGGTTGCTCAGCGTGACAGCAAGGTCACCTTGACCATGAACCCGATGAAAAATACCGCAACCACTGACGCAAGGATCAACGCCAGGCGCAGGTTGTTCTTCTTTTGCTCGGGGGTCATGGCAGGCTCCTCAACCAATCACGCGAGTTGCGGTCGCGTCAAGCTTGGGTGGGTTTTCAAACGTATGGAATGGAGCAGGCGAAGGCACTTCCCATTCCAGGCCTTCGGCGCCGTCCCATGGCTTTTGAGGAGCCTTGGCACCCTTACCGCGCATGGCGGGCAACACCACAAACAGGAAGAAGTAAACCTGCATCAGGCCAAAGCCCAGGGCACCCACCGATGCGATGGCATTGAAGTCAGCAAACTGCATGGGGTAGTCGGCATAACGGCGAGGCATACCGGCCAAACCCAAGAAGTGCATCGGGAAGAAGGTGATGTTGAAGGTGATCAACGAGCCCCAGAAATGGATCTGGCCGCGGGTTTCACTGAACATCACACCGGTCCACTTGGGAGCCCAGTAGTAGTAGGCTGCGAACATCGAGAACAGCGAACCAGCCACCAGCACGTAGTGGAAGTGGGCCACCACGTAGTAGGTATCTTGCAGCTGGATGTCGATGGGAGCCATGGCTAGGATCAGGCCGGTGAAACCACCCATGGTGAACACGAAGATGAAGCCCACGGCAAACAGCATGGGGGTTTCAAACGTCATCGAACCACGCCACATGGTGGCAATCCAGTTGAAGATCTTCACGGCCGTGGGCACGGAGATCAGCATGGTGGCGTACATGAAGAACAACTGGCCAGTCACAGGCATGCCAGTCGTGAACATGTGGTGGGCCCACACAATAAACGACAGGATAGCGATCGACGATGTGGCGTACACCATGGAGGCGTAGCCAAACAGCTTTTTGCGAGCGAAGGCAGGAACGATCTGACTGATGATGCCGAAGGCCGGCAAGATCATGATGTACACCTCGGGGTGACCGAAGAACCAGAAAATATGCTGGTACATGACAGGGTCACCACCACCAGCGGGGTTGAAGAAGCTGGTGCCGAAGTGACGGTCGGTCAGCGTCATCGTGATCGCGCCAGCCAGCACGGGCATCACAGCGATCAGCAGATAGGCAGTGATGAGCCAGGTCCAGGCGAACATGGGCATCTTCATCAGCGTCATGCCGGGAGCGCGCATGTTCAGGATGGTCACGATGATATTGATCGAGCCCATGATGGACGAAGCACCAAGGATGTGCATCGCAAAGATGCCAGCGTCCATGGAGGGGCCCATCTGCAGCGTCAACGGTGCATACAAAGTCCATCCTGCAGCGGGAGCGCCACCGGGCATGAAGAACGATGCAACCAGCATGATGGCGGCAGGAATCATCAGCCAGAAGCTGAAGTTGTTCATGCGAGCGAAGGCCATGTCGGAAGCGCCAATTTGCAATGGCAGCATCCAGTTCGCAAAGCCCACAAAGGCCGGCATGATCGCGCCAAACACCATGATGAGACCGTGCATGGTGGTGAGCTGATTGAACAACTCAGGGTTGACCAACTGCAGGCCCGGCTGGAACAGCTCTGCACGAATCAGCAAGGCCAGCACCCCGCCCACCATCAACATAGTGAACGAGAACAGCAGATAAAGCGTGCCGATGTCTTTGTGATTGGTGGCAAACACCCAGCGGCGCCAGCCGGTAGGTGCATGGTGATGGTCGTGGCCGTCGTGTGCGTGGTCGCCAGCGTGCCCGTGGTTGTCGAGTACTGCGCTCATAGTGAATTCCTCAATGCGATTGGGCGATGTTTACTTGCTGCGCTGGGCCACGACTTCTGCGGGCTGCACCAGTTGACCCGTCTTGTTGGACCACGTGTTTTTCGTGTAGGTGGTCACGGCTGCAATGTCCGTATCGCTCAGTTGCTTCCAAGCTGGCATGGCGCCGTTGGCTGCTCCATTCAGCAGAATCTGAATTTGCTTGGCGTGATCGGCGTCCAGCACGATGGCGGAACCATCCAGAGGCTTGATCGGACCAGCACCCTTGCCATTGGCTTGGTGGCAGGCGGCGCAGTTGGCTGCGTAGACCTTTTCACCGCGCTTGAGCATGTCTGCAATAGTCCAGATCTTCGCAGGATCGTCGAGCTTGGCGGCAGCCTTCTTCTTCTGGTCTTCAACCCATGCGGAATAGTCTTGCGCCGAAACCACCTTCACATGGATGGGCATGTAGGCGTGCTCCTTGCCGCACAGCTCAGCACACTGACCGTAGTAGTCGCCAATCTTCTCCGCACGGAACCAGGTGTCACGAACAAAGCCGGGAATCGCGTCTTGCTTGATACCAAAAGCAGGCACCATGAAGGCGTGGATCACATCGTTAGCGGTAGTAATGATGCGAACTTTCTTACCCACAGGCACAACCATCGGGTTGTCTACCTTGAGCAGGTAATCGACGGGGGCCTGGGACACATTGCCGCTGTCCGACATGGTGCGGTGGCTGCTGTCCAAGGTGGAAATGAAGGCTAACCCTTCACCCTCTCCATTGAGGTAGTCGTAGCCCCACTTCCACTGGTAGCCAGTAGCCTTGATGGTCAGGTCGGCATTGGTAGTGTCTTTTTGAGCTACCAGCACTTTGGTGGCGGGCAATGCCATCAAGATGACGATGATGAAGGGGACGATGGTCCAGACGACTTCCACCGTCACAGACTCATGGAAGTTGGCAGACTTTGCGCCCTTGGATTTGCGATGCTTCCAGATGGAATAGAACATCACAGAGAACACAGCAATGAAGATCACCGTGCAGATGATCAGCATCATCCAATGCAGAAAGTGCTGCTCTTCCGCAATTTTGGTGACTGGCGGGGCCAGGTTCAGTTGGTTGACCGCAGGGCCTCCGGGCAAGTCCTGAACGGCATGGGCGACGCTCCCAAGCCATGCACCGGCCATCAGCAGCAGAGAAGCCAACTTATTGGAAATGCTCTTCATAGTTCTCATTTACTTCTAAGCCTCAAATTAACCAATCCCCGCAGCGCCTGCATGGGGTCAGGCGACGCGCGAGGTCGTGCAGGCTTCGAACAACGAGACCGTCCGTTGCGTGAGCCTGGAAGTAAAAAACAACCAAACCCACTGAACTACCTCGCGCCGAAAAGATCACAAGAGGCTGCGCACCGAATCAGGTGATGAAATGAACCGCCACCCAATAAACCCAGCCTGCTGATAACCACCCGCCGTCTCCAGCTACACCGCAACAACGAACCTTGCGGCAAATTTTTATATCGCCAGCCAGACGAAGACCGTACATGGCAAACGCGATTCCGACAACAGCACTTTCCTGAGATGCGGATGGACTAGCGAAACGTCGCACTCAAGCTCGCCGGCCGAAGAAATCATTTGCACATCGAGCTGCATCACCTTCGAGAGTTTTGGCATCTGCCCGGACCATCACACAAAGGCGCTTGAGCCCGCATACCAGCGAAGCACCGGGACCAATACCAAGCCACCAACCGCATCGCTACTACGCAACCAACCCGAGGTTTGACCCTTTGGGGTGTGCGAAGAAACGCCCAAAATTCCACATCACAGCACCCAGAATTGTAGCGCGCCTTGCGCTATATCATTGACACGAAAGCTAGGAGTTATCCACGAGCAGGGCCATTACGCAACATGGCGCGCATGTCATTCAAGGAAACTGCGCTGCTGGAGCTAACGCGTACCCGTGGCGCAGGCTTGAATGCGTGGCCGTAAATGATTTCAAAGGTCAAGGAAAGCTGCCCCGAGCCACTTCCGTCTATCAGGCGCTGCTCAAGGGCCTTGTACAGTTGTTCGCGCCACGCCCGCCCGCGCAATGCGGCAAAACGGTCCGGGTGCAGGTTACACCCCAGCTCACGCAACTCCTCCAAAAGGCGTTGGGGCGTGGCAAACGTGAGCGTGATGCGCTCCATGTCCATCACGGGCTCAGCGAAACCCGCCTGAACCAACATATCACCCCAATCATGCATATCGGTAAAGGCGTGCCCTGCGGGCGGCCAACCCATGTCTGCGTAAACCGCCCGCAACTCTTTGGCAGTGTCGGGCCCAAGACAGGAAAACATGAGGTAGCCATCCACAGCGAGCGCACGGTGCCACTGCGCCATCAACGCCTGGGGGTCAGCCACCATATGCAAGGCCATATTGGCCCACAACATTTGTACCGCACCTTCGTCTGGCATCTCCAGACGCACCTGCTCACCCGTCCAGCGCGACCACCACGGTTTGCTGAGGGATTGGGAGGCAGCTTCGCGCGCCTTGCGGGTGGTCTCCACCACAAAGCAGCGGGCCTTGGGATAGCGTGCGCTTACCAGGGCGTGCCCTTCAAGGCCGCCTCGAACTGCCTCCCAGTTACACCAGGCTACGGGCGTCTGACGAATCCACTGAAGCCGGTCCTCCATACGCCGCGCGACCTCCTCATGCAGCCATGGGGACAAGGCGGGGGCGCTCTCGTGCCAGCGAGCTGCGGCGATGGGGTCGATTGTGGGTGGACGCTCGGTAGGCATGGGGCTTCGCAGACCTGATCAAAGGGCAGGCGAGTATATTGATTGCATGCATTTCGGGCGCATGTCAGGTCTCTTCCGCTCCGTATCGCACTGGCTGGAGCACATACCCAGCCAATGCGCGGTGTGCCATGCGTGGCCTGCGCAAAGGGTGTGCAGTTCGTGTGTGGCACGGTTTGTGCAACCTACCAACCGCTGCAAACGCTGTGCACTGGAGGTGCCCGAGCCAATGGAAGTGTGCGGTGATTGCCTGCTTCGCCCCCCGGATCTGGATGCCTGTGTGGCTGCCGTGTCTTATGGGTACCCCTGGGCACAAGCCATCAAGGCTCTGAAGTTTCAGGAAGATCCTGGTTGGGCTGCCACCTTGGCGACTTTGCTGCACCGAGCCCCAGCGGCGCAAGTAGCTATCGCTCAGGCCGATGAAGTGCTCTGCGTTCCGCTGTCTCGGCAACGGCTTCGCGAACGGGGGTTCAACCAATCTGCGCTGATCGCGCATGCGCTGGCTCCAGAAAAAGCCAACCCCCATGCATTGTTGCGCCTGCATGACACTGCCGCGCAAAGCGGCTTGAATCGATCTCAGCGTTTGAACAACCTGTGCAACGCATTCATGGTGGAACCAAACATCTCTTCGCAACTGAAAGGTAAGCGGGTGATCCTGGTGGACGATGTGATGACCACGGGCGCCACGCTGAACTCCATAGCCGCCACCTTGCGCGCTGCGGGTGTCGAGCACATCACTGCGATGGTGATTGCTCGCACCGAAAGAGACTGAGCACGCCCCCCGCTCTAGCGCGGGGAGCCGCACTTGCCTCAAGCTCCTTTGCGCCACCGAGCCTGCAGGGCAATGATCTCGCCCATGATGCCTCGGCGGAATGCAAGCACGCACACCACGAAGATCAGACCGGTGACCACGGTAACCGACTCACCCAGGGTCTTGAACCACTCCACGCTGGTCATCATGGCCAGCAAGTTGCCCAGCTCACCAATCTTGTTCTCCAGCAGGACGACCACGGCCGATCCCACCAGAGGTCCCGACAGGGTGCCCAGACCGCCCACCAGGTTCATCAAGATCACCTGCCCCGATGCTGTCCAATGCACATCAGACAGTGTGGCAAAGCCCAAGACCAACGTCTTCAACGAGCCTGCCAGGCCGGCAATCGCCGCCGACAACACGAACGCCAGAAGCTTGTAGCGATGGGTGTCGTACCCCAACGAGATGGCACGAGGTTCGTTTTCCTTGATGCCTTTGAGCACCTGGCCGAAGGGCGAATGGATGGTACGCACAATCAGGCAGAAAGCCGCCACCACGATCACGAGGGCCACGTAATACATGGTCACATCGTTTTGGAGATCAATCAGGCCGAGCAGCTTGCCACGTGGCACGCCCTGCAGACCATCTTCACCACCGGTGAAAGGCGCCTGCAGACAGACGAAGAACAGCATCTGCGCCAGGGCCAGGGTGATCATCGAGAAGTAGATACCCTGACGCCGAATGGCAAGCCAGCCGAAGATCAGCCCCAACAAGGCACCACCAAAGGTGCCCAGCAACAGGCCGACTTCAGGGGTCAGCCCCCAGACTTTCATCGCGTGACCAGCCACGTACGCGGCGCCACCGAAGAAGGCCGCGTGGCCGAAAGAGAGAAGCCCGGTGTAGCCCAGCAGCAGGTTGAATGCACAGGCAAACAGGGCGAAGCACATGAGCTTCATGACGAACACGGGATACGCACCAACAAAAGGTGCTGCAACCAGGCCCAGCAACAGCAGGCCGTATCCCACATTGGTGATTCTTTTTGAGTTCATGGTGTAGCCCCTTATTTCTCTTTGCCGAACAGGCCGGCGGGGCGAATGAGCAGAACAATCACCATGATGACGAACACCACAGTGGACGATGCTTCGGGATAGAACACTTTGGTAAAGCCCTCAATCACACCCAAGCCGAGCCCGGTCAGGATCGAACCCATGATGGAGCCCATGCCGCCAATCACCACCACCGCGAACACCACGATGATGAGGTTTTGCCCCATGAGTGGCGACACCTGATAAACCGGAGCGGCCAGCACACCTGCAAACGCAGCCAATGCGGCACCGAATGCATAGGTCAAAGTCACCATCACTGGCACATTCACACCAAAGGCTTCCACCAAGCGAGGGTTCTCGGTACCAGCGCGCAGGTATGCACCCAGCTTGGTCTTCTCGATCACGTACCAAGTCGCAATGCAGACCACCACCGACGCCACGGCCACCCAGGCACGGTAGTTGGGCATGATCATGAAGCCGAGATTGGTAGCGCCTTCCAGCAGTTCGGGCGTGTCATAGCCGAGGCCAGACACCCCGTAGATGGAACGAAACACGCCTTCGATCAGCAAGGTGATCCCCAGCGTCAGAAGCAGGCCGTAGAGATGGTCCAGCTTGTAGATCCAGCGCAGCAGCGTGCGCTCGATCACGATGCCAAAGATCCCGACCACCAGCGGCGCCAGCAGCAGCATCCACCAGTACCCAATACCCAGGTAGGTCGTGGCCATCCAGGTAATGAGCGCTCCCATCATGAACAGCGCGCCGTGCGCAAAATTGATCACGTTGAGCAGCCCGAAGATGACCGCGAGGCCCAAGCTTAGGATGGCATAGAAAGACCCGTTGACCAGCCCCAATAGGAGCTGGCTAAGCAGGCCTGGCAGTGAGACACCGAAAATTTCCATGGGATGCTGCGCTGGTGATAAGTAGAGATCAGGTCAAAGGCGTGTAAAGCGTTACAGCCGAGCGGTTATTTCCAGTGCTGGCACTTGCTCTCGGCCTTGGTGGTGAACACCGCTTCGCCGGGAAGCTTCTTGACCATCTTGTAGTAGTCCCAAGGCTTGGTCGACTCAGATGGCTTCTTCACTTCCATCAGGTACATGTCGTGCACATAACGGCCGTCAGCGCGGATCTGGCCCTTGCCGAAGAAGTCGTCAATCTTCATCTTCTTGAGCTCAGCCATCACCTTGTCCGCATCGGTGGTCTTCGCGGCAGCCACGGCCTTCAGGTAGGTCATGGTGGCGGAGTAATCAGCCGCCTGGATTTCGCCGGGCATGCGCTTGGTCTTTTCGAAGTAGCGTGCCGCAAACTTGCGGGTATCGTCATTCAGGTCCCAATACCAGCTGGTGGTGAACTGCAGACCTTCGGTGTTGCGCAGACCCATGCTGTGGATGTCGCTGATGAAAATCAGCAAACCAGCCAGCTTCATGTTTTTGGTGATGCCAAATTCCTTGGCCGCCTTGATGGCGTTGATGGTGTCGCCGCCCGCATTGGCCAGGCCCAGAATTTGGGCTTTGGAGTTTTGCGCCTGCAGCAGGAAGGACGAGAAGTCAGAGGCATTCAGAGGATGGCGCACCGAGCCGACCACGCTACCGCCCTTGGCCTTCACCACCGCTGTCGTATCAGCTTCCAGTGCCTGGCCGAAAGCATAGTCAGCCGTCAGGAAGTACCAGCTCTTGCCGCCCCCGTCCACAATCGCAGAGCCCGTGCCTTTGGCCAGCGCCACGGTGTCGTAGGCATAGTGCACGGTGTAGGGGGTGCACTGTTCGTTGGTCAGGGCCGACGAGCCAGCGCCGTTGTTGAAGTAAACGCGTTTCTTCTCTTCTGCCACCTTGGCAATGGCCAGGGCCGTGCCAGAGTTGGTGCCACCAAACAGCATCGTCACGCCTTGGGTGTCCACCCACTCACGCGCTTTCGAGGCAGCAATGTCGGCCTTGTTCTGGTGGTCCGCCGAGATCATCTCGATGGGCTGGCCCAGCACCTTGCCACCAAAGTCGTCGATGGCCATCTGGATGGCCAGAGCGCCGTTCTTGCCTTCCACGTCGGAGTACAGACTGGACATGTCTGTGATGAAACCGATCTTGACCTTTTCCTGAGCGTGTGCGGCCGAAGTGGCCAGGCCAGCTGCGCCGAGCATGAGGGCCAGCACTGTGAGTTTGTTCTTCATGGATCTGTCTCCTGTGGGTGTGATGAAACGAAAACGAACGGACGGTTGCTGAGAGATCAAACGCCCAGCAGCTCGGTGAGCACAGGCATCTTTTGCTCCAGCTCAGCAGCACCAAACTGCTCAACGATGCGGCCATGCTCCATGACATAGAAGCGATCAGCCAAAGGTGCAGCAAAACGGAAGTTCTGCTCCACCATCACCACGGTGTAGCCCTTTTGGCGCAACGTCGTGATCATTCGGGCCAGCGCCTGGACGATGACCGGAGCCAAGCCCTCGGAGATCTCATCGAGCAGCAGCAAGTTGGCACCGGTGCGCAGAATGCGCGCCACTGCCAGCATCTGCTGCTCACCGCCCGAAAGCCGGGTGCCCTGGCTGTTGCGACGCTCCGCCAGATTCGGGAACATGGCATAAATCTCTTGCACCGACATACCCGGTGTGCTCGTCTTGAGCGCAGGCGGCAACAGCAGGTTTTCTTCGCAAGACAAGCTGGAAAAAATGCCGCGCTCTTCAGGGCAGTAGCCCACGCCCAGATGGGCAATGCGGTGGGTGGGCAAACCCACGGTTTCCACGCCGTTGATCTTGACCGAGCCTTTGCGGGCGCCCGTCAACCCCATGACAGCGCGCATGGTGGTGGTACGGCCAGCGCCATTGCGGCCCAGCAAGGTCACCACTTCACCGGGTTGCACGACGATATCCACGCCATGCAGCACATGCGATTCACCGTACCAAGCCTGCAGGCCACGGATTTCCAGCGCGGGCGTTTTCGATGTGGGAGAGACCATCTCAGTGCGCTCCCTGCAGTTGACCGTCAGTCGTACCCATGTAGGCTTCCATCACTTGGGGGTTGCTTGATACCTCGGCATAAGGCCCTTCGGCCAGTACCGCTCCGCGCTGCAGCACCGTGATGCAGTCGGCAATCGTGGAGACAACTTTCATGTTGTGCTCCACCATCAGGATGGTGCGTCCTGCAGACACTTTTTTGATCAGCTGCGTGACGCGATCCACGTCTTCGTGCCCCATGCCCTGGGTGGGCTCGTCCAGCAGCATCAGCTCGGGCTCCATCGCCAGCGTGGTGGCAATCTCCAGGGCACGCTTGCGGCCGTAAGGCAGGTTGACGGTGACTTCATCCGCCAGGTCGTCCAGCCCCACCTCGGTGAGCAATTGCATGGCGCGGTCGTCCAGCTGGCGCAGGCTGCGTTCGCTGCGCCAGAAGTGGAAGGAGGTGCCCAGCTTGCGCTGCAAACCCAGCCGCACGTTTTCAATCAACGTGAGGTGGGGGAAGACAGCCGAAATCTGGAAGGATCGGATGACCCCACGGCGCGCAATCTGCGCGGGCGCCTCCGCCGTGATGTCGTGCCCGTTGAACTGGATCGAGCCCGATGTGGGCACCAGAAACTTGGTGAGCAGATTGAAGCAGGTCGTCTTGCCCGCTCCGTTGGGTCCGATCAACGCGTGAATGGAGCCCCGGCGGACAGCCAGGTCCACGTTGCTGACAGCAGTGAAGCCTTTGAACTCTTTGGTCAGGCTTTGTGTTTTAAGGATCACGTCACTCATTGGGCCTGGTTCACTCCGTGGTGCGGGAAGAAAATTCGCCTGCACTAACGCAGGCGATCTACCGGTCTATTGGCCTGCATCGTATGTCTGGACAGACCTTCGCAGGTACTGGTACTAATGCCTATGTAGTAACGCCTATGTAGTAACGCCTATGTAGTAACGCCTATGTACTAACGCCTATGTACTAACGCCTATGTAGTAATGCCTATGCCAAGCCGCAATGTGTCCACTCACAAACAATTGCCAGCACCAGGCGCTCCAAGCCCTACCATGGGCGTATTGCGGGCCTGTGACCCCCGCCTTCAAAACCCTCTCACGCCATGCCCTCACCCCGCCCCGACACCCCCAGCCCGCGTGGCAAACCCCGCTCACTGACCGGGCTGCTGCCCTTCCTTCACCCCTACAGAGCGCGCATTGCATGGGCTCTGCTCTGCCTGGTGATGGCGGCACTGGCCACGCTGGCGTTTCCGCTGGCACTGCGCAATCTGATTGACACCGGGCTGGTCTCGGCAGATCGAGCCGGCCAGGCCATGGCGCTGCGGGAGCACTTTGGTGCACTGTTCCTGGTAGCGGTGGCGCTGGGCGTGTTTTCCGCCGCCCGCTTCTATGCCGTGAGCTGGCTTGGCGAGCGGGTCACGGCCGATCTGCGCCAGGCGGTTTACAGCCATGTGCTGCGCCAAAGTCCCCAGTTCTTCGAGAGCACGCAAACCGGCGAGGTGCTTTCACGGCTGACCGCCGACACCACCCTAGTGCAGACCGTGGTGGGCTCGTCGCTGTCGATGGGGCTGCGCAATGCCGTGATGGGCATCGGCGCCTTGGGCATGCTGGTGTGGACCAACCCCTATGTGATGTCGGTGGTGTTGCTGGCTGTGCTGCTGGTGGTGCTGCCCGCCATGTGGATTGGCCGGCGCGTACGGCGGCTCTCGCGCGACAGCCAGGACCGCGTGGCCGACTCCAGTGCCATCGCGGCCGAGGTGCTCAACGCCATTCCGGTGGTGCAAAGCTACACGGCCGAGCAGCGCGAAGCCTCGCGCTTTGCCACGGCAGCCGAAAGTGCGTTTTCCACCGCCGTGCAGCGCACCCGCGCACGCTCCGTGCTGGTGGCTTTCATCATCATCGCCAACGCCGCCTTGCTGCTGTGGGGCCTGTACCGCGGCACGCAGGCCGTGCTGGCGGGCGAAATGACCGCAGGGCACCTAGGGCAAACGGTGGTGTACGTGATGCTGCTGGCTGGCGCGGTGGCCGTGCTGGGCGAGGTGTATGGCGACCTGCTGCGCGCCGCAGGCGCTACCGAGCGCCTGATGGAACTGCTGGCCAGTGAATCCCCGGTGGCAGAACCCGCCAGCCCCGTGCCACTGCCGGCCACGGGCCTGGGGCTGGCGGTAGAGTTTGCTTCGGTGCAGTTTCGCTACCCCTCGCGGCCTGACAGGCCCGCACTGGAGGATTTCTCACTCACCCTGGCCCCAGGGGAGACCGTGGCCTTGGTGGGTGCCAGTGGCGCCGGCAAAACCACCGTTTTCCAGTTGCTGCAACGCTTTTATGACATTGAGCGACCTGCCGGGCAGGCCCGGCGCTCCGGCATCTTCTTCAACGGGGTGGACATTCGGGACATCGCCCTCACCACGCTGCGCAGCCACATTGCCACCGTTCCCCAGGACGCGGTGATTTTTGGCGCTTCCGCGCTCGAAAATATCCGCTATGGCAACCCTGGCGCGACGGCAGAGCAAGTCCACGCCGCCGCCCAGGCGGCATTTGCCCACGACTTCATCATGGCCCTGCCCCAGGGGTACGACACCTTCCTGGGTGAGCGCGGCGTGCGGTTGTCTGGCGGGCAAAAGCAGCGCATTGCCATCGCCCGCGCCATCTTGAAAAACCCGCCGCTGCTGTTGCTGGACGAAGCCACCAGCGCGCTGGACGCCGAGAGCGAACGCATGGTGCAGGCCGCGCTGGACACCGCCATGCAGCGCCACACCGGGCAGCGCACCACCCTGGTCATTGCCCACCGGCTGGCCACGGTGCAAAACGCCGACCGCATCGTGGTGCTGGAGCATGGCCGCATCGTCGAGCAAGGCACCCACGCCACCCTGATGGCGGCCCAGGGCGTGTACGCGCGGCTGGCGCAGCTGCAGTTCACCGCATAAAGCCGGGAACCGGCGCTGCGGCAACGACAATAGCGGGATGTTCCACATTGTTCTTGTCGAGCCCGAAATCCCCCCCAACACCGGCAACGTGATCCGGCTGGCAGCCAACACCGGCTGCACGCTGCATCTCGTGGAGCCACTGGGTTTCTCCATGGAAGACCGGCTCATGCGCCGCGCGGGGCTGGACTACCACGAGTACGCCCAGGTCATCAAACACCGCAACTGGGCTGCGTTTTTGAGCGAGGCCCAGCCCGACCCCACCCGCATGTTTGCCCTGACCACGCGCGGCACGCGCGGCGTGCACGACACGGCGTTTCAGCCGGGCGACTGGCTGGTGTTTGGCTCTGAAACGCGCGGGCTGGCGCCTGAGCTGCGCGACAGCTTCGCCCCTGGCCAACGCCTGCGCCTGACCATGGTGCCGGGGCAGCGCAGCCTCAACCTCTCCAACGCCGTGGCGGTCACCGTGTTTGAGGCCTGGCGGCAAAACCACTTTGCCATGCCCGATCCCTCTTCTGGAAAGACCCCTGCCTGACGGGCATCAGCTCACGGTGTCGATGCCAGGGCAGCACTGCGCCAGCTTGCGTTGCTGCACCAATTCCTGCACCCGTTCGCTCAGAAAGTCGAGAAACACCTTGGTGCGGGCGGGCAGCATGCGCCCCGATGGCAGCGCCGCATACACCGTGTAGCGGGCGAAGACCCACCCTGGCAGCAAATGCACCAGCTCAGAGCGCGCCAGGTGCTCCTGCGCCAGCAAGCGGGGCACCACGGCCACGCCCATGCCATCCAGCGCGGCGCGCATGAGCACCTCGGTGCTGATGGATTGCAACACCACCGACGGCACATCCACATCTTGCGCGGGGCGCTGTCCGTCGTCGCTCAACAGGCGCAGCTTGCGCCCCCCCACAGAATGCACGCGGGCCACGCTGGAATCGCGCAGGTAGTCGTGGTGCTCCAGGTCTTGCGGCTGCAGGGGCAGGCCTTTTCGCTCCAGGTAGGCGGGTGATGCGACCACGATCGACTCACCCTGCATCAACGGCCGGGCCACGATGTTGGCATCAAACCCCTCGGCGGCCACCATGAAGGTCACATCGAATTCGTCCACGCGCGCTGAAGCGTAGGGATCAATGTCGATGTCCAGCATGAGCAGCGGCTGCTGCGCGTGCCAATGGCTCAGCATGGGGGCAAGAAAATTCGTGGCGACCACGGGCGGCGCCACCACACGAACGGTGCCACGCAAGTCGCGGGTACTGGCAGCAGCGGCGGCTTCAGCGTCCTCAATCTCGTGCAGGATGGCCCGCACGCGGGCCAGGTAGGCGTCTCCCGCTTCGGTCAACGCCAGCTTGCGCGTGGTGCGCTGCAGCAAGCGCGTGCCCAGGTGCTGCTCCAGGTCGGCCACCAGCCGGGTCACCACCGGGGGCGAGAGTTCCAGCAAACGGGCGGCCGCCGCAAAACCGCCCTCATCAACAACGGTCTGGAACACCCGCATGGTCAAAAGTCTATCCATTTGGGCAATTATTCATCAGCATTCTTTTTGATTGTTTCTTTTTTCGGAATGATTAATTGCCGTGCATGCTATTTTTCAAAGGGAAAACCCTAGATAAAGTTCACCCCATCGATGAGCGATGCCGCCAGGGACACTCACCGAGGCAGGGGCCCACCGGCACATGGTGTACCGGGGCAGGCCTTGAGAAAAGCTCAATTTTGAAAGGGAATTTTCATGAACTCGTACCGCACACTCGCCGTTGCCGCCCTCGCTTTCAGCGCCTTCGCCGCCCAGGCTGACTCCGCCGTGACCCGCGATGGCGACTGGAACAGCTACCCGCTGACCAACCAGACCCACTCTTCCCTGACCCGTGAAGCCGTGGTGGCCGACCTGGTGGCCTCCCGCGCCGCAGGCACCCTGCCCCGTGACGGTGAGTGGTACAACGTGCCCGCTCCCCTGAACATCCAAGGCGTCACGGCCACGGCCGGCACCGATGCAGGCAAGAATTCGGTAGCCGCCTCCCAGTCGGGCCGCAGCACTGCTGCTGAATAAATAAGCCAGGCGCCACCCATCAAAAAAGGCCTGCCGGGGTTGCTCCCGGCAGGCCTTTTTGCTTGTGTGAAGAGAAAAGAGATAGTCAGGCCGCAGCGCCATAGTTGCGCGCCAGCGACTCGGCCACGCACACGGGCTTGTCGCTGCCTTCGCGCTCCACCGTCACCAGCCAGGTCATTTGCACGCCATCGGGCTCAATGCGCTCGGCAGCCTGCAGCAGCAGCCGGGCGCGCAAACGGCTGCCCACTGGCACGGGGGCTGTAAAGCGCACGCGGTTGAGCCCATAGTTCACGCCCATGCGGGCGCCCTCGATGGCGATGCCTTGGTCAAAGAACTTGGGAATCAACGACAGCGTGAGA
The DNA here is from genome assembly GCF_964021665.1 of uncultured Acidovorax sp. Classification (NCBI taxonomy): domain Bacteria; kingdom Pseudomonadati; phylum Pseudomonadota; class Betaproteobacteria; order Burkholderiales; family Comamonadaceae; genus Acidovorax; species uncultured Acidovorax sp. The sequence goes on along the minus strand of NZ_CAXIAK010000023.1, from coordinate 309 downwards.
AAGCCGTGCGCGATGGGCGCGCCGAAAGGCCCGGCCTTGGCACGCTCAGGGTCCACGTGGATCCACTGGTGGTCGCCCGTGGCGTCGGCAAAAAGGTTGACTTGCTCTTGCGTGATGGTGATCCAGTCGGTCACGGCCACTTCCTGGCCCACGCAAGCGCTGACTTCGGTGTAAGAGCGGAAGGTTTTCATCGCCCCAATGTAGCGCCGCGCCGGGGGGCGGGCTTGTCCGGCACGTGACAGGACGTGCCACCCTTGGGGCGCGGGTGAAGCTCAGGCGGTCAGACACCCCACCAGGCGTCCAGCCACC
>NZ_CAXIAK010000022.1:0-48354 GCF_964021665.1 uncultured Acidovorax sp. | reverse complement strand
AAATGGCCTTGTGTTTGCCGCGCAAACGGAGAGCAACTTCGCTGGCTACTCGTCCGAGGACCTTATTGGTCGCGTCAATCACAAACCACTCGTGCACAACCTCAGCGGGCTTTGCGCTGAAAGTAGTAGTCATGAGTTTCTCTTTTCAAGAGGGGGTTTGTAAGGGCCCTTTTCCACGGTCGGTGCTTCTCTGAAGGAAGCCTCTTAGGTGGGACTGATGTGTTCGCCGCGGGGCCGCTCAATCGCTGCGAAGCCTGTGATTATACGAAGTTTCACAAAAACGGTACAACCGCTCATCCCGAAGACCGACCACCGAGGCGCCGACCCACTCAGTTGCCCATCTGCCGGGCACGCTGCTCCTCTGCCTCGTAGCGCTTTCGGTTCTCGACACAGATGGCCTGCCCGACCTGCGACGGCTTTTGGCATTCCTGATGAATGCACATGGGTTTGGCCAAGAAGCCAGCATTCGCGCAAACCTCTTGGGGCGTCGGGATTTTGGCGGGTGCTGGCCGGGGTTTCGGCTCAGGCGGTGGCGGGGGAGGCGGAGGAGGCGCTTCCACAGCCACCACCGGCGCGGGGGCAGGCTCTGGAGCCACCTTTCTTGCAGCGGCACTGTTGCGCACCACGGGCTTGGGCGCCGTAGCCGGCTGGGACGCAGAAGCTGCAACCAGCGGAGGATCCACGAGACTGGGCTCCGCCACAGCCACCTCACTGGCGACCGAGGCGCTGGCCACCGGGGCAGACGCTTCCACCAGCGTCAAAGCGGCTGGTGGCTCAGCCACTTCGGTGATGATGTCATCCGCCACCGGCGCCTTGCGTGCATACAGCCCCCAGCCAGCACTCGCCACCGCCATGAGAGCAACCGCAGCCACAGCCCCCCAGCGCAAACTCTTGTGGCGACGCGAGACAGCCGCGCGGGCCCGTTGACTCGATTCGTGCGAAGCGCTCGCAGACCTGGAAGACTTGGAAGCATGCCCCCCTACTTCGCGGTGCGCGCCCGATCCTGAACGATGACCTGACGGGCTGGACGACTCCAACTCCTCCATCATCACCGTATCGCCCGGGTCCATGAAGACGGTATCTGCAGCCTCTACAGCCACCGTATCAGGGCCTGAGTCAGCATCCACCCGCTTGGAATCGTGCAAAGCGGCAGGAGCAGAGACCGCGGCTTGCGCGCCTGCCAGCGATGCCTGGATATCCGCCACGATCTTGGGCGCAGAGGTCACATCCACGGTGGGCGTCAGCAACCCAGGGCCGGGCTGGTCCGCAGGCTCGACCCAGATGTCGCCCAGGTCAGCGCGGAAATCGAATCCGTCAATGCCTTCAGGCGCAGACACCATTTCCATGGCCTGCAAGAAGGCGTCAATGTTCTGAGGACGATCTTCGGGGCGCAAAGAGAGGGCCTGGGTCACCGCTGCGACAAATGCAGGCGAATACTCAACACCAAACTGCCGCTTCACGGTCTTGGCAATGCGGGGGAACGGCACCATGCGATCTCGAATGGAACGCAAGGTGGCCGGCAAAGGCGTGTCATTGCACAGGCAGCCATGCACGACCGCCGCCAGCGAATACAAATCGCTCCAGGGCCCCTGGCGCAGATCATCATCGGTTTCTGAATACTGCTCGATGTGCGCGTAGTTGACCTTGAGCACCGCAGTGTGCTGGCGCCCCTGGTCGTTGATGGCGTGGCGTGCGGCCCCCAGGTCCAGCAACACGGGGGGGCCATAGTCTTGCAAGAAGATGTTGTCTGGAGAGATATCGCGGTGCAGCGTCTTGCCGTCGTGCAACACCCGCAGCGCCCCCAGCACCGACCACAGCACCTTGCGCAGCCAAGCCTCGGGTGGCGGAGTGCGCATCTGCGTACGCGCCTGCTTGAACGTCATGCCGCTGTAGAGCGGCATGACCATGTAAGCCGTGTTGTTCGCCTCCCAGAAACGGAACACTTTCACGAGCGAAGGGTGATCAAACTGGGCCAGCAAGCGCGCTTCGCCCACAAAGGAAGCCAGTCCGGCCTGGAAGGTCTGCTGATCGGACGACGATCGAACCCCCAGGGATTGCCCCTGCACACGACCCGCCAGAGCCGTCGGCATGTATTCCTTGATCGCCACCGCACGGTGCAGGGAATGGTCAAACGCCTTGTAGACCATGCCAAAGCCGCCCACCCCCAGAAGCCCCATGATTTCAAACTCAGCCAACCTGGTGCCGGGCGGCAGCGCATCAACGTGGCTGACGCCGGCGGCAGGGGTTTGACTGGATCGTTCGATCATGGTGGGAAGGGAGCAGGACCGGGTCTGAAAGGGCACTCAATGGTGCCTGCCAAGCGTCTAGGCTGGGCAACAGACGCGATGATGCGATATCAAAGCCTGTAGAGAAGCTACAAAAAGCAGACTGTCTGAGAAAAACATCACAGGCCGCCGGAAGGTTGTGATTTTGCCCGGCTCTCGGACGATTTGTATGAGGTTTCTCAGCACTCAAGGCCGTCAAGGTGCGCAATCGTTACCATACGGGCATGTTCAGTTATCGCCACGCATTCCACGCAGGCAACCATGCCGATGTGCTCAAGCACACGGTTTTGATTGCCACCTTGCAATATCTCACGGAGAAAGACGCGGCGTTGACCGTTCTGGATACGCACGCCGGCGCGGGTCTCTACCGGCTGGACGGCGATTACGCCAGCACCAGCGCAGAAGCCTCGGACGGCATTTTGCGCCTGGTCGCCCCCGAAGTACCGCCCCTCACCCCGGCGCTTGCCGCCTATGTGGACATGGTGCGGGCCTTTAACCAAGGCAGCAAAACCAGGGTGTACCCCGGCTCGCCCTTCATCAGCCAGCGCCTGCTGCGCGGGCATGACAAGCTCAAGCTGTTTGAACTCCACCCCACGGACATGCGTGCACTGGCCGGTAACGTGGCCCAGCTGGAAGCCGGCAGGCAAGTGGCCGTGCTGCATGAGGATGGATTTGAAGGCATCAAAAAATTTCTGCCGCCACCGGCCCGCCGCGCTTTGGTGCTGTGCGATCCCAGCTATGAAATCAAGAGCGACTACGGCAAGGTGCTGGACATGGTCACGGATTCGCTCAAGCGCTTCGCCACCGGCACCTATGCGGTGTGGTACCCCATCATCCCCCGCCCGGAAGCCCATGATTTGCCCCGGCGGCTCAAGACCCTGACCACCAAGGCGGGCAAGAGCTGGCTGCATGCCACGTTGACGGTGAAATCCAGCAAGGTCACAGAAAACGCGGCTGGGGAAACCAAACGCCCAGGTCTGCCAGCCAGCGGCATGTTTCTGATCAATCCGCCCTTCACACTCAAGCCCGCGCTGAAGGAAGCTCTGCCGCAAATGGCGGAGTTGCTGGCGCAAGACAAGCACGCCACGTACACGCTGGAATCGGGCAGCTAAGAAAATGCCTGCAGCGACCTAGTCTGGTCGCTTGGGCGGGCAGGTGTCCTCGCCAGTGCTGAGGGGAAACACATCCACCGGCTTGAGGCCCAAGCCGTGAAGCCCCAAGGCAATGGCGGCGCCCCGGCTCAGATCCACCACCCGATTGGCGGCGTGCGGGCCCCGGTCGTTGATGCGAACGACCACCCCGCGCCCGGTGATCTGGCTGCGCACGCACACCATGGTCCCGAACGGCAAGGTGCGGTGGGCAGCGGTCATGGCATGCATATCAAAGCGCTCACCACTGGCGGTGCGGCGCTTGTGAAAACCAGGGCCGTACCAGGAAGCCAGCCCGGTTTCGCTGGGCAAGACTTCTGCCTCCTCCTCCCCCTCTTCGTCCTCGTCGCTGCTCAGCAGATCGATGGCGGAGCGCTGGGCGGGAAGCGGTTTTTCCGCATCAGAGGATGACGTCGCACTGGGGTCAGGCATGCCCGAATCCTCATGGGCAAGAACAACCACAGGCCAGGCCAGCACCATAGCGGCACAGGCCAGCAAGGCAGACCAGAACCTGCGCCCACCTGCAAGCCCTGCCGCGCGCTGCCCTGGCACGTTTACAGCTCCAGTCGGCGGCAAATCTCCAGCGTGGCCGCGCTCTGGTTCATGGTGTAGAAGTGCAAGGCGGGCACCCCGGCGCTACGCAACTGGTCGCACAGATCGGTCACCACGTCCAGACCAAACGCCTTGATGCTGGCGGTATCGTCGCCAAACGCCTGCAGGCGCAGCCGGATCCAGCGCGGAATCTCGGCACCACAGGCATCCGAAAAGCGCATCAGTTGCGTGGAGCTGGAGATGGGCATGATGCCAGGCACCACGGGGATATCCGCACCCAGCTTGTACGTGTCCTCCACAAAGCGGAAGTACGCATCGCTGTTGTAGAAATACTGGGTGATGGCGGCATCGGCACCCGCACGCACCTTGGCCACATAGGCCTTGAGGTCAGCCTCGGGCGAACGGGCTTGCGGATGCACCTCGGGGTACGCGGCCACCTCGATGTGGAAGTCCCGCCCCGTTTCTTCGCGGATGAAGGCCACCAGGTCGCTGGCGTACTGAAACTCGCCGCCCGCGCCATAGCCGCTGGGCAAGTCGCCCCGCAAAGCCACCAGCCGCCGCACGCCCATGCCCTTGAGCACCGCCAGTTGCTCACGCACCGACTGGCGCGTGGCGCCAATGCACGAGAAGTGCGATGCGGCACTAAAACCTTCAGACAGGATCTCCTTCACCGTAGTGAAAGTTCCCTCTTGCGTGGAGCCGCCGGCCCCATAGGTCACGGAACAAAATTCAGGGTGCAAGGCATACAGCTGCTGGCGCACGGTACGCAGCTTGGCCGCACCTTCTTCGGTTTTTGGCGGAAAGAATTCCAGGCTCACCGGGAAACCGGTGGCTTCGGTCTTGGCAGCGTTCATGCGGCCCTCCTTGCGTCAATAAAGAATTCCCGATTGCCGTCGCCGCCCTGAATGGGGCTGTCGATCCACGACAACACGTCCAGACCCACCTCGGCACAGCAATCGCGGATGCGCTTTTCCACCACGGGGTACAGCGCCTCATCGCGCACGATACCGCCCTTGCCAACCTGGCCGGGCTGCAACTCAAACTGCGGCTTGACCAGCATGAGCAGCCGCCCTTGGGGCGCCAACAGCGGCACCAGCGCGGGCAGTACCAGCGTCAAAGAAATGAAAGACAAATCGCCCGTGATCACGTCGAACACGGGCGTGATGTTCACATCCTCACGCCCCGGCTTGCGACGGCGCACCACGGGCAAAGTGCCCTCGGCACGTGCCTTGGCTTTCGCTGCGCGCTCGGCCTTGAAGGCTTCCACGTCCTGCTCCTTGGCGTCGTCGCTGTCGTCGTACTCTTCATCCACCAGGCCGCCGTTGCGCATCCAGCTGTAGGGGGCCACGGGCTGGGTTTCGTTGTCCTCTTCGTCCTGCACCTCTTCTTCAGACAAGGCCACGTCGCAGCCTTCCTTCAGCGACTCGGCAGTCATCGCCCGTGCGTTCAGGCCTTCCACGCCCACTACGCGCGGGTCATCGCGCAGGCGCTCGTGCAACTGGCCGTGGCCCACGTCCACACCAATGACCTGGGCGGCACCGTGCTGCAGCAAGCAGTCGGTGAAGCCGCCGGTGCTCTGCCCCACATCGAGGCAGCGCAAGCCTTTGACCACCAGCCCCGTCGCCTTGAGGGCGCCTTCGAGCTTGAGCCCGCCGCGCGAGATGTATTTCGCCTCGGCATCGTCGAGCAAGCGCACCTCTGCCATGGGTGGAATGTCATCGCCGTTCTTGACCACCTTGTTCCAGGCGGACAGCGGCGTCAGCCGCCACTCCACCCCCGAGGCGATCAGGCGTTGCGCCTGTGAGCGCGTAGCGGCATGGCCGCCTTCCACCAAAAAAACATCTGCGCGCATGCGTACTCTCTCGTCGTCCGACGGAAATTTGAATAAAAACAGGCGCCAGCGCTTATCCAATAGGCGCTGGCAGCTCCTAAATCAGGAGCATTCAACCTCTATCGCCAGGGCTTAGTAGCGGTAGGTATCTGGCTTGTAAGGGCCTTGCTTGGGCACGCCGATGTAGGCGGCTTGCTCGTCTGTCAGCTCCGACAACATCGCGCCCACCTTCTTCAGGTGCAGGCGTGCGACCTTTTCGTCCAGGTGCTTGGGCAGCACGTAGACCTTGCCGTTTTCATAGAAGTCGCTGTGCGTGAACAGTTCGATCTGGGCAATGGTCTGGTTGGCAAAGCTGGAAGACATCACAAAGCTGGGGTGGCCCGTGCCGCAGCCCAGATTCACCAGACGGCCCTTGGCCAGCAGAATGATGCGCTTGCCGTCAGGGAAGATCACATGGTCCACCTGGGGCTTGATTTCTTCCCACTGGCAGTGCTCTTCGAGCTTGGCGACCTGGATTTCGTTGTCGAAGTGACCGATGTTGCAAACGATGGACTGGTCCTTCATGGCCTTCATGTGCTCGAAGGTGATCACATCGCGGTTACCGGTGGTGGTCACGAAGATGTCGGCCTTGTCGGCGGCATATTCCATGGTCACTACACGATAGCCTTCCATGGCGGCTTGCAGGGCGTTGATGGGGTCGATCTCGGTCACCCACACCTGGGCGCTCAGGGCGCGCAGGGCCTGGGCCGAGCCCTTGCCCACGTCGCCGTAGCCCGCCACCACGGCCACCTTGCCAGCAATCATCACGTCGGTAGCGCGCTTGATGCCGTCCACCAGCGACTCGCGGCAGCCGTACAGGTTGTCGAACTTGCTCTTGGTCACCGAGTCGTTCACGTTGATCGCACGGAACATCAGGCTGCCCTTGGCAGACATTTCCTTCAGGCGGTGCACGCCGGTGGTGGTTTCTTCCGTCACACCAATGATTTGTGCGCTCTTGCGGCTGTACCAAGTGGGGTCCACCGCCAGCTTGGCCTTGATGGCGGCAAACAAAATGCGCTCTTCTTCGCTGCCAGGGTTGGCCAGCACGCTCTGGTCCTTTTCGGCCTGCTTGCCCAGGTGCATCAGCAGCGTGGCGTCACCGCCGTCGTCCAGGATCAGGTTGGGGCCTTCGCCTTCAGTGCCGGCGGCACCAAAGTCGAAGATGCGGTGGGTGTAGTCCCAGTAATCCACCAGCGTTTCGCCCTTGACGGCAAACACGGGGGTACCGTTGGCGGCAATGGCAGCGGCAGCGTGGTCTTGCGTAGAGAAGATGTTGCAGGAAGCCCAGCGCACCTGCGCGCCCAGGGCCTGCAGGGTTTCGATCAGCACCGCCGTCTGGATGGTCATGTGCAGCGAACCGGTGATGCGCGCGCCCTTCAAGGGCTGCTTGGCCGCGAATTCCTCGCGGATGGCCATCAGGCCGGGCATCTCGGTTTCAGCAATGCGGATTTCCTTGCGGCCCCATTCGGCCAGGCCGATGTCGGCAATGATGCAGTCGGTGTTGACCGGGGCGTTGACGCGTGCGTTCATGGTGTGCTCCAAAGCAGGTTTGAAAAGCCACTTGACGGGGAAGATGCAACTCACCACACGAAAAGTGGATGAGCGTCGTTGCTTGATGACTCCGAGCCTCACGCCCCGCAGATGGCAGGGGGCGCTGCAACGCTCCTCGGAAGCGCGGATTATAAAAGCAGTCGCCATGAAGGCGTCTCGCGTGCCACTTCAGCCCCCAAGTCCACTGGGTAAAATCGCCGGCAAAAAGCCCCCGCGCCACCGCGCTCCACAGGGGCTGCGCACCCTCTGAACCCGCAGCGCGCCACTCGTCGCGCCTGCCCACCCATTTGGAACCCCTTGTGTCCTACGCCCCAGAAACCCGGCGCCGCCGCACCTTTGCCATCATTTCCCACCCCGACGCGGGTAAAACGACGCTGACCGAAAAGCTGCTGCTGTTCTCGGGCGCGATCCAGATCGCCGGCGCCGTCAAGGGCCGCAAGGCCAGCCGCCACGCCACGTCGGACTGGATGGAGATTGAAAAGCAGCGCGGCATCTCGGTGGCATCGTCGGTGATGCAGATGGCTTACCGCGACCATGTGGTGAACCTGCTCGACACCCCCGGCCACAAGGACTTCTCGGAAGACACCTACCGCGTGCTCACCGCCGTCGCTTCGGCCCTGATGGTGATCGACGCCGCCAACGGTGTGGAAAGCCAGACCCGCCGCCTGATTGAGGTGTGCCGTCAGCGCGACACGCCCATCATCACCTTTGTGAACAAGATGGACCGCGAAGTGCGCGACCCGCTGGACATCATGGACGAGGTCGAACGCGAGCTGGGCATGCCCTGCTGCCCCATCACCTGGCCCGTGGGCCAGGGCAAGAGCTTTGGCGGCATCATCAACCTGCGCACCAAGAGCATGACCGTGTTCCAGCCCGGCAGCGAAAAACGCCCGCAGGACTTCGAGACCATTCCCCTGTCCGACGCAGACAACCTGCGCGCCCGCTTCGGCCAGGCATTCGACGACGCGCTGGAGAGCATGGAGCTGGCCGTGGGCGCATCCGCAGAGTGGGACCACGATGCCTTCCTGAAAGGCAAGCTCACACCCGTATTCTTCGGCTCCGGGGTGAACAACTTCGGAGTGATGGAAGTGCTGGACGCGGTGGTCGATATGTCGCCCCCGCCCGGCCCGCGCGTGGCCTACACCGAGGTCAACCGCAACCGCGAAGAAAAAATCATCCAGCCTGAAGACGAGAGCTTCTCAGGCGTGGTGTTCAAGGTGCAGGCCAACATGGACGCCAACCACCGCGACCGCATCGCCTTTGTGCGCGTGGCTTCGGGCAAATACACCCCTGGCATGCGGATGAAAGTGCAGCGCACCGGCAAAGAATTGCGACCCACCAGCGTGGTGACCTTCATGAGCCAGCGCCGCGAAGCGGTGGACGAGGCCTATGCCGGTGACATCATCGGCTTCACCACCCACGGCGGCGTGCAGCTGGGCGACACCATCACCGACGGCCCGAACCTGCAGTTCACCGGCCTGCCGTTCTTCGCCCCGGAAATGTTCATGACCGTGGTGCTGAAGAACCCCCTGCGCACCAAGCAACTGCAGCAAGGCCTGATGCAGCTGGGCGAAGAAGGCGCCATCCAGGTCTTCAAGCCCGACGCCGGCGGCAACATGCTGCTGGGCGCTGTGGGCCAACTGCAGTTTGAAGTGGTACAGCACCGCCTGAAGACCGAGTACGACTGCGACGTGCGGCTGGAAGCCTGCCAGTACACCGGCGCACGCTGGATCACCGCCGACACCCCAGCCGAGCTGCGCGAATTCGAAACCGCCTACCCGCTGCGCATGGCCCATGACGCAGCCGACACGCTGGCATATCTGTGCACATCGCCGTACGACGTGCGACTGGCGCAAGAACGGTTTCCGAAGATTCACTTTCATCCGCTGCGGGAGCATGCGGGGCTGAGTTTGGGTAACGCGGGTTGAGCTTGGGTCGGTAGCCATGCATCCTCTCACGAGCCATCGTTTTCATCAGCGCCCCTTGTTGGGCGTCATGACCGACATCGACGACACCCTCACCACCGACGGCGCCATCACTTCCGATGCGCTGGAAGCGCTGGGCAAGCTCAAAACAGCCGGGCTGCACGTGATCGCCATCACTGGCAGGCCCGTGGGCTGGAGCGAGCCCTTTGCGGGCAGCTGGCCGGTGGATGCCATCGTGGCGGAGAACGGTGCGGTGGCTCTGCAGTCACTGCCCTGCCAAGGGCTGGTCAAGCGCTACCAGCAGGACGAGTCCACCCGCCAGCGCAACTACGCCCGCATGCAGGAAGTGCTTGCACAGATCGAGCACGAAGTGCCCGGCGCCCGCCGTGCCACCGACTCTCCGGGGCGCGAGACAGACATCGCTATCGACCACAGCGAATTCACGCACCTGCCCCAACAGGACATTGACGAGGCGGTGCGCATCATGCGGGCGGCGGGCATGAATGCCACGGTGAGCAGCATCCACATCAATGGCTGGTTTGGCGCGCACAACAAGCTCGAAGGTGCGCGGTGGATCGTGCGCGAGTTGTGGGGCCGGGATCTGGATTCAGAAATGGACCGCTGGGTGTACGTAGGCGATTCGACCAACGACCAGTTGATGTTCCAGCACTTCGCGCACAGCGTGGGTGTGGCCAATGTGGCGCGCTTTGTGCCCCAGTTGCAGCACCTGCCGCGCTACATCACCCAGGGTGAACGCGGCGCGGGGTTTGCCGAGGTGGCCAGGGCTATTTTGCAAAGCAGATAAAGCACAGCGGATTCACGACTGCCGAGCAGGAGGCTGCCCTCGAGCCTTTTTCGGGCGCTCGCCAACGCAATGCAAGGGCCAACTGGCACTAACAGCCTCACGCGTCAGACATACGCTACGGGAACCTCTTCGAGAGCTGGCAAATGAATGAAGCGCCTCGCGGCGCTCCCCATTCACTGCGGCTTGGCCAACCCCAGCTTTTCCACGAGCGCCTTCTCGCGCTCAAAAGTGTCGGCTGCAAACTTCTGGTAGGTGGCGCTGCTCATGTAGATGGGCACCATGTCGTAGCGGGCCAGCGCGGATCGGTAGTTCTCCTGCTCCATGGCCTGCTTGAAGGCGTCGTGCAGGCGCTTGACCACGGCGGGTGGCGTGCCTTTGGGGGCGCCGATGCCGAAGGGCGAGTTCTGCACCAGATCCAGCCCCAGCTCCTTGAGCGTGGGGGCATCGGGGAACTTGGCCAAGCGCTCTGCGCCCCAGGTGTTGAGCACGCGCAGCTTGCCCGCTTCTACCTGCGGGGCAAACCCGGTGGAGTCGGCCGCGGCCATGAGCTGCCCGCCCAGAATGGCCTGCATCAAATCGGCGCTGCCCTTGTAGGGCACGTGCAGCAGTTCTATGCCCAGCTTCTGTGCAGCAAGTTCCATGGTCAGGTGCGGGCTGGTCATGGTGCCGGTAGAGCCGTAGCTGAGCTTGCCCGGATTGGCCTTGGCCCAGGCCACAAAGTGCGTCCAGGTCTTGAGCGGGGAGTCTGCCGGCACCACCACACCAAAGGCGTACCCCGTGACGTTGAGGACGTAGCTGATGTCCTTGACCGGGTCCCAGTTGATCTTGGTGGTGTAGGGCAGGCGGAACACGCCCAGCGGAATCTGCGCCAGCGTGTAGCCATCGGCCGAGGTGCCTTGCAGGGCCTGCGCGGGCAGCGTGCCACCAGCGCCGGGCTTGTTCTCCACCACCACGGGCTGGCCCAGGATCTTGCCGGCGTTGTCGGCCAGAACGCGCATGGTGATGTCGGTGGGCCCGCCGGCGGGGAAGGCAATCACCAGCTTGATGGGCTTGGCGGGAAAGCTCTGGGCGCGCGCTGTGATTGTCGGCGCGGCGAGGCTGGCGGCCCCCCACTGGATGATCTGGCGACGTTGCATGGTGAGGCGCTCCTGACTGGCAAAACAATGACGGCGCCATTGCACCGCAGGCAAGCCGCCCGCCGTAATGCGGAAACCCCTTAGAGCCTGTCGCCCATGCGGCAGCCCCTAAGCTCAGGAGGCGCGCCCTGCCACGCCCGCACATCGATGAGCCTTACGCCTTGTAGGTGGACAGCAGGATGCTGGTCTCCGTGTTGGCGATGCCGGTGGTCAGGCGAATGCGGCCGAGCGCCGCGTCAAACGCCTCCAGGCTTTCAGCGCGCACCTCGGCCACGATGTCCCAGCGCCCATTGGTGGTGTGCAAAGTGCCCACTGCGGGCTCGCCGCGCAGCGCGCGAATGACTTCGGGGGCTGCGTTGCCCTCCACGGCGATGCTCATCCAGGCGCGGATGCGCTGCGGCTCTGACTCGGGGCGCAGGCGCACGGTGTAGCCGGTAATCACACCGCTGTCTTCGAGCTTGCGCAGGCGGTTTTGCACCGTGCCACGGGCTATGCGCAGCTTTTGCGCCAGCACGGCCACGGGCGTGCGCGCATCGGCACGCAGGATGCTCAGGATCTCCCGGTCCGTGTCGTCCATTTTGAACATTTGGTCATACCTGCAATACAAAACGCCAATTTACAGCACTATTTGAGCAGCTTGCGGGCTGTTCGCTGGCGCATGCCCTCGGGAGAATTTCTTCCGTTGCACCGCGACATTGCTTTTTTGATTCACAGAGCGACCCCAAAAACTTCTCCTCGACCGCCTTGGTGCCGCAGGCCATCGCAGCCCGATGCTCACCGTGCGCAAGGCAGTTTTGTGAGCCGCTTTACACCGGAGACTTTCATGACCCGCCTGATCGACCTTCCCACGCTGGCCCAGCTCGTTCACCACATCACCCCTGCCCGCTTCATGACCGAGCTGGCCGAGCACCTGCACAGCGACTACCTGCGCTGGCAAGACTTTGACAAGACGGCCCGCGTGGCCAGCCACAGCGCGGGCGGCGTGATCGAGCTCATGCCCGTGGCCGACAACGCGTACTACAGCTTCAAGTACGTCAACGGGCACCCCGGCAACCCCATCAGCGGGCTGCCCACGGTGATGGCGTTTGGTGTGCTGTCCGAAGTGGCTACCGGCTACCCGCTGCTGGTGTCCGAGCTGACGCTGACCACCGCGCTGCGCACTGCGGCCACATCGGCCATGGCCGCACGGGCCCTGGCACGGCCCGATGCACGCTGCATGGCGCTCATTGGCAACGGCGCGCAAAGTGAGTTCCAGGCCATAGCGTTCCACGCCCTTCTGGGGGTGAACGAGTTGCGGGTGTTTGACATTGACCCTGCCGCCACAGCGAAACTGCAGCGCAACCTGGCAGCCGTGCCCGGCTTGCGCGTGGTGCCCACATCGTCTGCAGCCGAGGCGGCGCGCGGTGCCGACATCGTCACGACCATCACCGCCGACAAGGCCAACGCCACCATCGTGACGCCCGACATGATCGAGCCCGGCATGCACCTGAACGCGGTGGGCGGCGACTGCCCTGGCAAGACCGAGCTGCACCCCGATGTGCTACGCGCCGCAAAGATTTTTGTCGAATACGAGCCGCAAACCCGCATCGAGGGCGACATACAGCAGCTGCCTGCCGACCACCCCGTCACCGAGCTGTGGCGCGTGCTGGCAGGCGAGGCCGCCGGGCGCCAGTCGGCCAGCGACGTGACCGTGTTTGACTCGGTGGGCTTCGCGCTCGAAGACTACGCTGCATTGCGCTACATCCATCAACGGGCCACGGCAGAAAACCTGGGCATAGAGGTCGAACTCGTGCCCACCGATGGCGACCCCAAAGACCTCTTCGGCCGCACCCGCGGTGACCGCCAACGCGTGGCCCTGCGCCGTGTGGCTTGATGGCCGGTGGACATGCCATGACCCACGCTTCACCCTGCGCCACGCCCAGCGCCACACCCCAAGCCATCTCCTCTGCGCCCCCGCGCCAAGGACCAGCGCGCGCCTCCATGCAGGCACCTGCCGCCGTGGTGATGGTGCGCCCCCACCACTTTCACCCCAACCCGGAGACCGCTGCCGACAACGCTTACCAAGGCTGCAGCGGCGCACCCGCCAGCGAACTGGCACGCCGTGCCCACGCCGAAGTGACCGAGGCCGCAGCGCAGCTCCGCCAGGCCGGGGTGCGCGTGCACCTGTTTGACGACGAAGACCCGCACGGCAGCATGGGCCAGCCAGCCACGCCGGATTCGGTGTTTCCGAACAACTGGTTTTCCACCCACGCGGGCGGCCATGTGGCGCTGTACCCCATGTACGCGCCCAGCCGCCGCCGCGAGCGGCGCAGCGACATCATCGAGCTGCTCAAGGCACAGTACCGGGTGCAAGAGGTGGTGGACTACTCCGGCCTGGAAGCCGACAACGTGTTCCTCGAAGGCACCGGCGCCATGGTGCTGGACCATGTGGGCCGCGTGGCCTACACAGCCCAGTCGCACCGCGCCAACCCGGTGACGCTGGAGCGCTTTTGCACCCACTTTCAGTACGAGCCCATGGTGTTTGCCACGGCCGACGCAACGGGCCAGCCCTGCTACCACACCAACGTGATGCTGTGCATCGGCACCGAGTTTGCGATGGGCGGGTTTCACATGGTCAGCGACCCGCAGCGCCGGCGCGAGGTGCAAGAGCGCCTGTGGGAAAGCGGCCGCAACCTGATCGAGTTGGGCCCAGAGCAGATCACCAACTTTGCGGCCAACGCACTGGAACTGCAAAGCCGCAGTGGGCCCGTGCTGGCCCTGTCGGCCCGCGCGGCTGCGTGCCTCACGCCCGCACAGCGCCGGGCGCTAGAGCAGCACACCACCTTGCTCCCGCTGGCGGTGCCCACCATTGAACTGGCAGGCGGGTCGGTGCGCTGCATGCTCGCGGGCATCCACCTGGCACCCCGTCCCAGCATGGCGCCGGCATCGTGTGAAGCCAGCGCCACAAGCACGAATCTCATTCAAATTGGCGCCTAGCGCTTGATACACAAGCGCAAGCAGCTATATTTTTAATAGCAAAAATCATGCATCAGGTGGCGCGGCCTGCGCCTGCAAGTCGGCATCGCACCCCACGCCCGAAGCGATCCAGCGCCGCGCCAGCAGCGACAGGCCGCGCACCACCCACGGATGGCGCCAGCCGGTGACGCTTGCAGGCTCGGCCACCATGCCGCACCAATAGCGCTGGTCGCGGTCACTCCAGCGCAAGGCCACGCAAGCACCACGGCGTCGGCGCGATACCAGCACCCCCAGCGGGCAGGGCTCTGCCAGGCAACACAGGCCGCAGCCATTGCACGATTCGCCCTCAGCTGGCTTGGGCGGTGCCGCAGGCTGCAGCCACACGACGGGCGCAGAAGGCTGGGTCATGCCAAGGCAACGCCCAACAGGGCTGGCGTGAAAGAGACGATGGGCATGGAAGGCGAGGGGATCAGAGCAGCGTCTGGTGACGCCGCCGCAGCCCCAGATCATGCCCCGCGCAAGGGTGCAGCAACAGCCCCCAACGCCAAAAAAAGACCCCAGCTATTGCGGAAATAGCTGGGGCGAAGAGGCCGGTCAGAAGGGAAGAGAGAAGAACCGGCCCGAGGGGGACAAGAGACAAGAGAGACAAGGAAGGTGCCCTACCCCGCGCCGCAGCGCTGTGGGCACCCTGGGGCCAAAGCCCGATCAGCAGCCGCTGGGGCGGCCCGTGCGCATGGGCACGATACCGCTCACCTTGAGCGTGGCGCCCGAGCCGTCGCTGGCCGTCAGGGTCTTGCTGGTAAAGCGCACGCGGTCGCTTTCGCGCTCCACCGCGGAGTCCACCGCCTCGCCGCTGGCGTATTCCTTGCCGGCAAATGTCATGAACACCTGGTAGGTGACGGTGCCGTTGACCTGGTAGCGGATATCGCCGAACGCGGTGGCATCAGAGCCGACCTTGTTGGCACCGTCGAACTTGAACGTGCACACCTCGGGCGATGAACCCACGGGGTTCTTCTTGTCCACATCGGTGATGTTCAAGGAGCCATTGCCGTAGATGCCGTTGAGACCGTCCACGGTGGAACTGGTCACGGTGAGCACGCCTGGCTCGTTGCTGGGGGTGGGGTCATCGTCGTTGCCGCCACCGCAGGCCACCAGCAGAACGGAGGAGGCAGCGAGGGCCAGGCAAGTTTTGAAGGAGGAGTTCATCTCAGTGGGGCCATCTGGCGGCCGGGGTTGGTTGGCAGTGGGGTCATCGTAAAAATGCCACTGCACCGCTCACGTCCGACAACGGCAGCACCCGCCGTAGGACGTCACCGCACGCGCTGGGGGCACGGCTGCCCTCTCCGGCCAGCGCGTGCCCAGCGCATGTTCAGCGCCTGTTCAGCGTGCCAGCACCGGCCCCAGTGCCTTGCCCGTGTGCGTGCCCAGGCGCACCAGGTCCTCGGGCGTGCCGGTGGCCACGATGCGGCCGCCGTCCTTGCCGCCTTCGGGCCCCAGGTCGATGATCCAGTCGGCCTCGGCAATCACGTCCAGGTCGTGCTCGATGACGACCACGCTGTGCCCGCCATCGACCAGGCGGTGCAGCACGCGGATGAGCTTGTGCACGTCGGCCATGTGCAGGCCCACGGTGGGCTCGTCCAGCACGTACAGGGTGTGCGGGGCCTTCTGGCCGCGGCGGCCCACTTCGTCGCGCACTTTGGTCAGCTCGGTCACCAGCTTGATGCGCTGCGCCTCGCCGCCACTAAGCGTGGGCGAGGGCTGGCCCAGGGTGAGGTAGCCCAGGCCCACGTCTTTGAGCAGTTGCAGCGGGTGCGCAATGCTGGGCATGCTGGCGAAGAACTCCACCGCCTCGTCCACCTCCATCTGCAGCACATCGCCAATGCTCTTGCCGCGCCAGGTCACGGCCAGGGTTTCGGGGTTGAAGCGGGCACCGTGGCAGGTTTCGCAGGGCACCTTCACATCGGGCAAGAAGCTCATCTCGATGGTGCGCACGCCCGCGCCTTCGCAGCCGGGGCAGCGGCCTTCGCCGGTGTTGAAGCTGAAGCGCCCGGCAGCGTAGCCGCGTGCCTTGGCCTCCAGCGTCTCGGCAAACAGCTTGCGGATGGTGTCCCAGAAACCGATGTAAGTGGCGGGGCACGAACGCGGCGTTTTGCCGATGGGTGTCTGGTCCACTTCGAGCACACGGTCGATGCTCTCGAAGCCGGACAGGCCCGTGCAACCGACCAGCGGTGGCGCCTTGCCCGCGTCCATCGCATCGCGCCCGGCCTTGGTACTGCGCTGCTGCACCCAGGCCTGCACATTGGCCAGCAGCACGTCGCGGGCCAGGGTGGACTTGCCCGATCCGCTCACGCCCGTCACCGCCACCAGGCGGTGCAGCGGCACGGTGGCCGTCACGTTCTGCAGGTTGTGCAACTGCGCGCCGTGCACCGTGAGCCAGCGCATGGCAGCGCGCTCCTTCGCCTCGGTGAGTGCATCGGCCGCCAGCGCGGCGGCCTGGGCGGCGCGTTTCTTCACGGCGGCGCTTTGGCGGCCCGTGGGTGCGGCGGCCTCGGCCTGGGCGATAGCCGCCGTGGCTTCGGCGCTCACCTCGCCCGCCACCATGCTGCGGCGCAGTTGCAGCGGGTGCTTCATGGCGTGCAGCAGGTAGCGGCCGGTTTGCGAATCTTCAGCGGCCGTGAGGTCGGCCACGCTGCCCTGCGCCACCAGGCGCCCGCCGCGTTTCCCGGCGCTGGGGCCGATGTCGATGATGTGGTCGGCACGGCGGATGGTGTCTTCATCGTGCTCCACCACCACCAGCGTGTTGCCCTTGTCACCCAGCTTGTGCAGGGCGTTGAGCAAAATCTGGTTGTCGCGTGCGTGCAGGCCGATGGTGGGTTCGTCGAGCACGTAGCACACACCCTGCAGGTTGCTGCCCAGCTGCGCCGCCAGGCGAATGCGCTGGGCTTCGCCACCGCTCAATGTGGGCGCGCCCCGGTCGAGCGTGAGGTAGCCCAGGCCCACTTCTTCCAAAAATTCGAGGCGGCTCTGAATCTCGGGCACCAGGTCGCGGGCGATGTCGGCCTCGCGCTGCGTCATGCCACCGGCGACCCGCAGGCCCTCCACCCAGCAGCGCACATCACTGACGGAGAGCGCGGCAATGTCGGCAATACCCACGCCCGCAAACTTGACGGCGCGGGCCGTAGCGTTCAAACGCGTGCCCTGGCAGGTGGGGCAGACGGTGGTGCCGTCCAGGTCTTCCACCTCGGGCTCGGCAAAGGTCTGCTCGCGGCCTTTTTCTTTATCGGCCAGCACCGAATCATCAAACACCTTGCGCTGCTCTTTGGTGAGCTTGACGCCCGTGCCCACGCAGTCGGGGCACCAGCCGTGCTTGCTGTTGTAGCTGAACAGGCGCGGGTCCAATTCAGCGTAGCTGGTGGCGCACACCGGGCAGGCGCGCTTGGTGGAATACACCTGCAAATGCCCGATGCCCGCGGTGGGCGCACCGCTTTCCATGGCGGCGGCCAGGGTGCCGATGCTGGAGAGGACATGCACCACGCCCTTGCCGTGCGTGAGCGCGTCGGCCAGCGCGGTGCGAAGCTGGGCCTCATTCTCGGGCGAGACATCGAGGCTGGCCACGGGCAGCTCGATGGTGTGTTCCTTGAAGCGGTCGATGCGCGGGAAATTGGTGGTCGGCAGGAAGTTGCCGTCCACCCGCAGGTGCGTGTAGCCGCGTGGGCGGGCCCAGTCGGCCAGCTCGGTGTAGACGCCCTTGCGGTTGACCACCAGCGGGGCCAGCAGGCCGATGTGCTGGCCGCGAAACTGCGTGAGCAGCTGCGCGGCAATGCTCTCGGGCGTTTGCGGCTGCACGGCAGCGCCGTCGTGCACGCAGTGCTGCGTGCCGAGCTTGACGTACAGCAGTCGCAGGAAATGCCACACCTCGGTCGTCGTGCCCACGGTGGACTTGCGCCCGCCGCGCGAGAGGCGCTGCTCAATCGCTACGGTGGGCGGAATGCCGTACACCGCGTCCACCTCGGGCCTGCCTGCGGGCTGCACGATGCTGCGGGCGTAGGCGTTGAGGCTTTCAAGGTAGCGGCGCTGGCCTTCGTTGAACAGGATGTCGAACGCCAGCGTGGACTTGCCCGAGCCGCTGACGCCGGTGATGACGTTGAACTTGCCACGCGGCACATCCACGCTCAGGCTCTTGAGGTTGTGCTCCTTGGCGTTGACGATCTCAATGGCGTTCTTAGCCAAATTGGCCTGCAGCGCATGTCCCTCTTGCGCAAGCAGCTCCTGTTTTCGTAGCACGGCATTTTTTTCGTGCACCGAATGGCCGCCCACGCCCAGCGCCAGTTCGTAGTCGCGCAGGGCCTGGCCGGTGTGCGATGTGGCGTGCTCGCGCACGTCTTCGGGCGTGCCTTCGGCCACGACGAGGCCGCCGCCCTCGCCGCCTTCGGGCCCCAGGTCGATGAGCCAGTCGCTGGCGCGGATCACGTCGAGGTTGTGCTCGATGACGATGAGCGAGTGCCCGGCCTCCAGCAGCTTGCGCAACGCGCGCATGAGCTTGGCAATGTCGTCAAAGTGCAGGCCGGTGGTGGGCTCGTCAAACAAGAACAGCGTGCCTTTGCGGGCCACGTTCTGGCGCGACTTGGCAGCGGTCTTGGCCGCCTCGGCCAGAAAGCCCGCCAGCTTGAGCCGCTGCGCCTCTCCCCCGCTGAGCGTGGGCACGGGCTGGCCCAGCGCCACGTAGTCGAGCCCCACATCCACAATGGGTTGCAGGGCGCGCACCACGTCCTTGTCGCCCGCGAACAGGGCTACGGCCTCGGCCACGGTGAGTTCGAGCACATCGGCCACGTTCAGTGTTTTGCCGCCACGTTCGATGGTGATTTCCAGAATCTCGGGGCGGTAGCGCTTGCCATCGCAATCGGGGCAGCGCAGGTACACGTCACTCAGGAACTGCATCTCCACATGCTCAAAGCCCGAGCCCCCGCAGGTGGGGCAACGCCCATCGCCACTGTTGAAGCTGAACTTGGCGGCGGTGTAGCTGCGCTGCCTGGACAGCGGTGCGGTGGCAAACAGCTCGCGAATGCTGTCCCACGCGCCCACGTAGCTCACGGGGTTGGAGCGCGCCGTCTTGCCAATGGGCGACTGGTCCACAAACACCACATCGGCCAGGTGGTCCGCGCCCAGCAGGCGGTCGTGTGCGCCGGGGGTCTCTGTGGCCTTGCCGAAGTGGCGCATCAACGCGGGGGCGAGCACGTCCTGGATCAGGCTGGATTTGCCTGAGCCGCTCACGCCCGTCACAGTCACCAGCCGCTGCAGCGGAAACTCGACCGACACATTTTTCAGGTTGTGCTCGCGCGCGCCTTCCAGAATGAGGCGCGGGGTCGAATCGGTGACCATGCGTTTGAAGCCAAAGCCCACCTGCTTGCGCCCGCCCAGGTAGTTGCCGGTGAGCGTGTCCGCCTGGCGCAAATCGGCCGTGGTGCCGTCAAACACAATGCTGCCGCCCTTGCGGCCGGGGCCGGGGCCCATGTCGATCATGCGGTCGGCCGCCAGCATCACGGCGGGGTCGTGCTCCACCACCACCAGCGTGTTGCCCGCATCGCGCAGGCGCAGCATGGCCTCGGTGATGCGGTGCATGTCGCGCGGGTGCAGGCCAATACTTGGCTCGTCCAGCACAAACAAGGTGTTGACCAGGCTGGTGCCGAGGGCGGTGGTCAGGTTGATGCGCTGCACCTCGCCGCCGCTGAGCGTACGGCTTTGCCGGTCGAGCGTGAGGTAGCCAATGCCCACATCACACAGGTACTTGAGGCGCGTGGTGATTTCTTCGTGCAGCAGTTTCAGCGCCTGGGCGTCGCCGCCCTTCGCATCGTCGCCCACGGGCAACTGCATGCGCGCAAAGAACTGGCGCAGGCGGTCGATGGGCAGCAGCATCAAATCGTGCATGCACAGGCCGGGCAAGGCTTCGAGCTGCGCACGCGTCCATTGCACACCTTGGGGCATGAAGCGCTGGAACTCTGCGCCCCCACGCTCGGCACTTTCGTGTCCTCGCTGCCCCCCAAGGGGGCTGCCATTGCTTGGGGCGGCCCGGCGCTGCGGCGGGTCCATCACCGCATCGGCATCTTCCTTGCGGCCGATGCGCCAGAGCAGGCTTTCCGTCTTGAGCCGCGCACCGGCGCACACCGGGCACGGCGTGTAGCTGCGGTACTTGGACAGCAGCACACGGATGTGCATCTTGTAGGCCTTGCTCTCCAGGTAATCAAAAAAGCGCTGGATGCCGTACCACTGCTGGTTCCACTTGCCGTTCCAGTTCGGTGATCCGCCAATCACCCACTTCTTCTGCTCGGCCGTGAGCTGGTACCAGGGCGTGTCACGCGGAATGCCTGCGGCCTCAGCATGGCGCATGAGGTCGTCTTGCGCCTCTTGCCAGGCGGGCGTCTGGATGGGCTTGATCGCGCCCGAGCGCAGCGTGAGTTTGTCGTTGGGGATGACCAGGCCCCAGTCCACCCCGATCACCCGGCCAAAGCCCCGGCAGGTGTCACACGCGCCTACGGCGGAGTTGAACGAGAAGGCGGAGGGAATGGGCTCGCTGTAGCGCAGGTCGCTGTCGGGGCAGTGCAGGCCTGTGGAGAAGCGCCACAGTTCGGGCTCGCCTTCATCCACCAACCGGTACACATTCAGCCGCCCGCTGCCGCGCTTGAGCGCTACTTCAATCGCCTCGATCACACGCGCCTTCTCGGCATTGCCCAGCCTGAAGCGGTCTGCCACCACATCCAGCAGCTTGCGCGGGCCGGTAGGTGTGGCTACTTCGCGCTCAGCCTGCACCTTGGTGAAACCACTGGCCGACAGCCATTGCTCGACCTGTTCGGCGCTGGTGTTGGCAGGCAACTCGACCGGGAAGGTCAACACAATGCGTGGGTCACCCGCTGCGGCGGAGCGCTGCTGCAGCTCGGCGTAAATGGTCTCTGGCGAATCGTGCCGCACGGGTTGCGCAGTCTGCTTGTCAAACAGCTGGCCCGCGCGCGCAAACAGCAGCTTGAGGTGGTCGTTCAGCTCCGTCATCGTGCCCACGGTGGAACGGCTGGAGCGCACGGGGTTGGTCTGGTCGATGGCGATGGCGGGTGGAACGCCCTCTACGCGGTCTACCGCGGGCTTGTCCATGCGGTCCAGAAACTGGCGCGCGTAGGCGCTGAAGGTTTCCACGTAGCGGCGCTGCCCCTCGGCGTACAGCGTGTCAAACACCAGACTGGATTTGCCCGAGCCGCTGGGGCCAGTGACCACCGTCAGCTCGCCGGTGCGGATGTCCAGGTCCAGGTTGCGAAGGTTGTGCTGGCGTGCGCCACGGATGCGAATGGTTCCCTGGGTCATGGAGGCGGTCTTTCTGGGGTGAGGCGGGACATTCTAGGTACGCACTCCGGGTTTGCGCCTGCGCCCGCCGATTACCCCCGAGGCGCACTGCAGTGCTTTTGACCATGGACAAAGCAGGCGCAATGGAGCAGCGGCGAGGGAAGTCAGAAGATCGAGCTGATCTCCGTGGACGACAAGTTCGACCCCAAGCCGGCAGCGGAGAACACCCGCACGCTGATCGAGGACAAGAACGTCTCGGCACTCTTCCTCAACCGGGGCACCCCCCACACCGAAGCCATCCTGCCGCTGCTGGACAAACACGGCGTGGTGCTGGTGGCGCCGTCCACTGGGGCCATGGTGCTGCACCAGCCGGTACGCAAATACATCTTCAACGTGCGCGCCACGTACCAGCGCGAGGCCGAGAAGGCGATCACCCACCTGGCTTCCATGGGCATCACCCGCGTGGCGCTGGTGTATGCGGACGACAGCTTTGGCGCGGACGGCATCCAGGGTGCGCAAAAGGGCCTGGCAGCCGCCAAGCTGACCGCCGTGGTGTCCGAAAAGTTCGACCGCGCCAAGCCCGACTTCGCCCCCATTGCCGCCAAGGTGGCCAAGGCCGATGCGCAGGCGGTGCTGATGGTGGCCTCGGGCTCTGCGGTGGTGGATGCCACCAATGCCCTACGCACGGCGGGTTCGGCCGCACAGATCGTGACGCTGTCCAACAATGCCTCCAGCGGTTTCATCAAGAGCCTGGGGGCCAACGCCCGGGGCGTGATCGTGACCCAGGTGTTCCCCAACGAGCGGGCCGTGACCTACCCGATGGTGAAGGAAGCCCAGGAACTGGCCAAGACCAAGGGGCTCACCGAGATCAGCCCCGCCATGCTGGAAGGCTTTGCCGCCGCCAAGGTGCTGGTCGAAGGCCTCAAACGCGCAGGCCCCAAGCCCACCCGCGACAAGATCCAGACCGCGCTGGAAAGCATCAAGAAGCTGGACCTGGGCGGGCTGGAGGTGAACTTCAGCTCCGAGGACCATACCGGGCTGGACTTTGCCGACCTGTCCATCATCGGCACGGACGGGCGCTTCCGCCGCTGAGCGCCCGCCTACGCGTTTTTACAGTTGTCCCGCGCGAGAGCGTGGCTACACTCGGGCGCTCCACACGCAGGAGACAACCTCATGAAGAAAACAGGCCTGGCCGGTGCGCTCTGCGCCCTTGCCGCCGCCCTGGGCATCGGTTCCGCCCACGCACAGATCCTGATCGGCCAGACGGTGGGCATCACCGGATCGGCCGCCGGCACGGTGGCCGAATCCATGCAGGGCGCAGCCCTCTACATCGACCACATCAACGCCAGGGGCGGCGTGGGTGGGCAGAAGGTGGAGGTGCTGTCGCTGGACGACAAGTTCGACCCCAAGCTGACCCTGGACAACACCCGCACGCTGATTGAACAAAAGGGCGTGATCGGCCTGTTCATGACCCGTGGCACGCCCCACACGCAGGGCATCATCCCGGTGCTGGAGCAGCATGGCGTGCCGCTGGTGGGCCCGTCCACCGGAGCGATTGCGCTGCACCAGCCCGTGAGCAAATACGTGTTCAACGTGCGTGCACCCTACCAGCGCGAGGTGACCAAGGCGATTTCGCACCTGCACACGCTGGGCGTCCAGCGCATTGGTGTGGTGCATGTGGACGACACGTTTGGCGCAGACGGCCTGGCCGGTGCGCAGGCGGGCTTCAAGGCCAACAACATCGATGCGCTGTTCCTCGAAAAGTTTGACCGCGCCAAGCCCGACTACAGCGCCATCGCCCCGCGCGTGGCCGGCAAGCAGCCCCAGGCGGTGATCTTCATCGGCACGGGCGCTGCAGTGGTCGATGGCATCAAGGCCCTGCGCGCTGCGGGCGTGGCCGGCCAGATCGTCACGCTGTCCAACAACGCGTCGGGCGGGTTTGTGAAGGCCCTGGGCGACCAGGCCCGGGGCGTGGTGGTGACGCAGGTGTTCCCGTCGGAGCGCTCGCTCAACTACCCCGTGATCAAGGAGGCCATGGACCTGGCCAAGGCCAAGAACATCGGCGACCTGACGCCCGCCATGCTGGAGGGTTTTGTGAGCGCCAAGGTACTCGTGGAAGGCCTCAAGCGCGCAGGCGCCAAGCCCGACAGCGCCAAACTCCACATGGGGTTGGAAAGTATCAGGAAGTGGGATCTGGGCGGCATGGAGCTGAGCTACAGCCCCACCGACCACAGCGGGCTGGACTTCTCCGACCTGTCCATCATCGGCACGGACGGCCGCTTCAAGCGCTGACACGGCACAAGCTCCCGATCATCTTCACACCACCACAAAAAAAGGCCCTGCCAGCAATCGCTGGCAGGGCCTTTGTCATGCCGGGCAATGCGCTTATTGAGCGCTGGCGGGCGCAGCTGGGGCTGCAGGCGCGGCGGATGCAGCAGGTTCAGGAGCATGCACAGCGTCTGCGCCGTGCTTTTCACCGCCCATGTCAGCCTTGTCGCCCGCCATGATGATCACGTACATCGACACGGCGGCAAACAAGACGAAGCCAACAATAATTTTCCACATAGCAATTCCTTCTGGGTTGGGTTTGTTCAATCAAAGGGCCTGCCTGAGGCGCAGGGTTGTGGGTTGTACTGGTGCACGACACAAGCCCCTTGATGGAACACAGGACCCGCCCGTTTCCGGGCAGGCCCTGTACACCGCTCAGTAACGATCAGTCGTTGGCGTAGATGTCCACGTCCTTGGTTTCCTTGATGAACAGGCCACCGATCACCACCGTGGCACCGGCAATGATGATGGGGTACCACAGGCCGTTGTACATGTTGCCGGTCTGGGCCACGATGGCAAACGCCGTGGTAGGCAGCAGGCCGCCGAACCAGCCGTTACCGATGTGGTACGGCAGGGACATGGACGTGTAACGGATGCGGGTGGGGAACATTTCGACCAGCATGGCGGCGATGGGGCCGTACACCATGGTCACCAGCAGCACCAGGTACACCAGGATGGCCGTAACCATGACCTTGTCGATGCGGGCCGGGTCGGCCTTCGTGGGGTAGCCGGCGGCCTTGAGCGCATCGGCCACGGCCTTCTTGAACTCGGCGTCCTTCTTCTTGGCTTCGTCAGCGGGCAGGCCCTTGCTGCTGTAGCCGGTGATGGCGGTTTCACCGATCTTGATCACGGCGGGGGTGCCTGCGGCGCCGGGCGAGTTCTCATAGCTCACCGAAGCGCCTGCCAGCACCTGCTTGGCGATGTCGCACGAACTGGTGAACTTGACGGTGCCGGTGGGGTTGAACTGGAACGAGCACTCGTTGGGGTCGGCCACCACCACCACCTTGTTCTTGGCCTGGGCTTCCGCCAGGGCGGGGTTGGCCGCCTTGGTCAGTGCACCGAACACGGGGAAGTACGTGAGGGCCGCCAGCAGGCAGCCTGCCAGGATGATGGGCTTGCGGCCGATCTTGTCCGACAGCGAACCGAACACGATGAAGAACGGCGTGCCGATCAGCAGCGAAACGGCCACAAAGATGTTGGCGGTGGCGCCATCGACCTTCAGCGCTTGCGTCAGGAAGAACAGGGCATAGAACTGGCCCGTGTACCACACCACGGCCTGACCGGCGGTCAGGCCCACCAGCGCCAGAATCACGATCTTCAGGTTCTTCCACTCACCAAAAGACTCTTTGAGAGGTGCCTTGGATGTCTTGCCCTCGGCCTTCATCTTCTGGAAGGCAGGCGATTCGTTCATGGCCAAGCGGATCCACACCGAAATAGCCAGCAGTGCGATGGACACGATGAACGGAACGCGCCAGCCCCAGTCGGCGAACGCTTCTTCGCCAGTGATGGTGCGAGTGCCCAAAATCACCATCAGCGACAGGAACAGGCCCAGCGTGGCGGTGGTCTGAATCCATGCCGTGTAGGCACCGCGCCTGCCGTGAGGGGCGTGCTCGGCCACGTAGGTGGCAGCGCCGCCGTACTCACCACCGAGTGCCAAGCCTTGCAGCAGACGCAGGACGATCAGGATGACCGGAGCGGCCACGCCTATGGAAGCATAGGTGGGCAAGATACCGACGATGAAGGTCGACAGGCCCATGATCAGGATGGTGACCAGGAACGTGTATTTGCGGCCAATCATGTCGCCCAGGCGGCCGAAGAAGATGGCGCCGAACGGACGAACAATGAAGCCCGCGGCAAAAGCCAGCAGTGCAAAGATGAAGGCAGAGCCCGCGTCCAGGCCGCTGAAGAACTGCTTGGCAATGATGGCTGCCAGCGAACCGTATAGATAAAAGTCGTACCACTCGAAAACGGTGCCGAGGGACGAAGCGAAGATGACCTTCCTCTCTTCGGGCGACATCGGCCGCGGTGCGGGATGGGTTGTTGCCATGGTGTGTGTCTCCTGTGTAGGTGTTTTCGGATGCGAAAAAGGCGTTACACCGAAATGCCCTCACCGCTCCGTGGGCCGCAATATCAGAGTCTCATCTGACCCAAAACTGACAAAGCCATACCGCCATTGAAAGCGCAGCTGCGACTAACAGACGGCCCCCTCGATCCGATCAGTGCCAACCCTGATCTCTTTTTTCTTGATGCGAGAAACAGGCCACACGGTGCCAACAAATGTCGCCCCAGACCGCTATGGGCGACGCCGAGGATTCGGGTAAGTCCCGACTGCACATCTCCGGGACAACCCTGCCAAGGACAAACCCCTAGTCAAACGCAATGCGTGCGTAAGTGGCCGGTCAGTCCCCGTTTTCAGAATCCTCTCCAACATGCAGAGGCTTCCAAACGGCTCTGCAGACGATCCTGAAACCTCTGGAGATAACCATGACCGACCCCGTGGCAGAAAGAATTCAAAGCCACCCGAAGTACCTGGAACTCAAGCGTGAGCGCAACCGTTTTGGCTGGCTGCTCACCGCGTTGATGCTCTTTGTTTACTACGGGTACATCGCGCTGATCGCGTTCAACAAGCCGTTTCTGGCGCAGCCCATCGGCAACGGCGTGACCACCCTGGGCGTGCCACTGGGGTTCGGCGTCATCGTGTTCACGATCGTCATCACAGGCATCTATGTGCGCCGCGCCAATGGACGCTATGACGCACTGACCCAAGCCATTCTCAAGGACGCCGCCCGATGAAAACGCGCAACATCACTTCTGTAGCGGCCGTTCTGGCCGCCCTGAGCCTGGGTACGCTGGCGCACGCTGCGGGCGGCGACGTGGGCGAAGCCGCCAAGCAATCGACCAACTGGACTGCGATTGTCATGTTCGGTCTGTTCGTGGCTGGCACGCTGTGGATCACCAAATGGGCTGCCGCCAAAACGCGGTCTGCCGCTGACTTTTATACCGGCGGCGGTGGTATCACCGGTTTTCAGAACGGTCTGGCGATTGCCGGCGACTACATGTCTGCTGCATCCTTCCTGGGCATTTCCGCCGCCGTGATGGCCAGCGGCTATGACGGCCTCATCTACTCCATCGGCTTCCTGGTGGGTTGGCCTGTCATCACCTTTTTGATGGCCGAGCGGCTGCGCAATCTGGGCAAATTCACGTTTGCCGACGTGGCTGGCTATCGCTTTCAGCAGACGCCTATCCGCGCCTTTGCCGCCAGTGGCACGCTGGTGGTGGTGGCGTTCTACCTGATCGCCCAAATGGTGGGCGCGGGCCAACTCATCAAACTGCTGTTCGGCCTGGACTACTGGATCGCCGTGGTGCTGGTGGGCGGCCTGATGATGGTGTATGTGCTGTTCGGCGGCATGACCGCTACCACCTGGGTGCAAATCATCAAGGCCTGCCTGCTGCTGGCGGGCGTGACCTTCATGGCCTTCATGGTGATGGCGCAGTTCGGCTTCAGCCCCGAAGCATTGTTTGCCAAAGGCGTTGCGGTGAAGACATCAATTGCTGCCAACTCGGGCAAGCCCGCTGAAGAAGCCGCCAAGATCGGCTTGGCCATCATGGGCCCCGGTGGCTTCATCAAAGACCCCATCTCCGCCATCAGCTTCGGCATGGCCTTGATGTTCGGTACCGCCGGCCTGCCCCACATCCTGATGCGCTTCTTCACCGTGCCCGACGCGAAGGAAGCCCGCAAGAGCGTGTTCTGGGCCACCACCTGGATCGGCTACTTCTACGTGCTGATCTTCATCATCGGTTTCGGCGCCATCACCCTGGTGCTCACAAACCCCGAGTTCTCTGACACCGTGACGGGTGTCATCAAGGGCGGAGCGGGTACAGCCAACATGGCCGCCGTGCTGGTGGCCAAGTCCGTGGGTGGCGACGTGTTCTACGGCTTTATCTCGGCCGTGGCTTTCGCCACCATTCTGGCTGTGGTGGCAGGCCTGACACTGTCGGGCGCATCGGCCGTGTCGCACGACCTGTACGCCACCGTGTTCAAGAAGGGCAAGGCTGACAGCGCTGCAGAACTGCGCGTATCGCGCATCACCACATTGACGCTAGGTGTGGTGGCCGTGGTGTTGGGCATTGTGTTCGAGAAGCAGAACATTGCCTTCATGGTGTCGCTGGCCTTTGCGATTGCGGCTTCTGCCAACTTCCCGGTGCTGTTCATGAGCGTTTTGTGGAAGGACTGCACCACCAAGGGCGCCGTCATCGGCGGCTTCATGGGACTGGTGTCGTCGGTGGGCCTCACGGTGGTGTCTCCCTCTGTGTGGGAAGCCGTTCTGGGCAACCCCAAGGGAAGCGCCCTGTTCCCCTACACATCCCCAGCGCTGTTCTCCATGGCCATCGGCTTTGCAGGCATCTGGATCTTCTCCTTGCTAGACCGCAGCGCGAACGCTCAGCGCGAACGTGCAGCCTTCCCGGCGCAGCAAGTGCGTTCGGAAACCGGCCTGGGTGCGGCCGGTGCCTCGGGGCACTGACCGATTAAACGGATGACCCAACCTGGCGGCGCAGCAAGTGCTGTGCCGCCGTAGCTCCATCAAAACTCGTTCATCAAGGGCGGCAACAGTCCGTCCAGGCCCTCTGCCAACGCGCAGGGGGCTACAGGGGAATAGCACACAATCCCCACCAAGCACGCCCCCTCATCTCTCTAATTCCTTCTGAAGCCTGCCTGCCGACGATGACTTGGCGTGCACACCAGGCACCCTGCGGGGGTGGCCGCGACCGCCAAAGCCTTTGGCAAAAGTCTGCAGGCACCTCCAGTTCCTAACAGCTCGGGCACCTTCAGAGACAGCTGAATCAGATGTAGATGCTCCGGTAGGAGATGGCCTTGCCGAAACTCACCAAAACGTATGCTCAATCTGCACATCCACGCCCCCCGAGAACCTCGGCAGAACACGGTAAACAGTGCAGCAGGTGGGTGGAGTGGAGCGAAACAGCACCTCCTGCGCTCCGTCTTGCCTACTACATCCGTTGCCAGGCACCAAAGCAAAAAGCCTCACATCCCAAAGGATGCAAGGCTCTGTTATCAGACCAAGACCGGCAGCCTCAGCTGCCAGCATTGAAGCCCAATTAGAAATTGTGGCGGATACCAACTGCGAGGGAGTTAGAGTCAACGCCTCGACCAACCGGACTACCCCCCAGGCCATAAGTGCCTTCGCTGCTATTGTTGATACGAGTGTAGTAACCGTACACTTTGGTGCGCTTGCTCAGGTTGTAGTTGTAGCCAACAGTGTACTGGGTAGCATCACTGTCGTTGATGTTCTTGTATTCACCAGCACGACCCACGTTGACGTGGAACTCGGAAGCGCCCATTGCATACATACCCGACAGACGGAAAGTGTCACGGGTTCCAGCACCGGATGCGCGAAGTTGATTTGCATCCTTGTTACGCTGGTAGTAGGCACCCACAGTGAAATTACCAAATGTATACAGGCCGCGCAGAGCAGCTTGGTAGTTACTGTCAACAGAACTATACCCAGCGCCCAGAGACAAAGCACCCAGGTTGTAATTGGCAGCCAAGTCGTAGCCGTTTTTGTTGCGAGTGTTAGCAGCCTTCTCATGCAGAATCACTGCGGCATCGACAACCAAACCGCCAAAAGTTGGGGAGTGGTATCCAATCTTATTCTTAGTACCAAGGGCTCCGAACCAGACTGGATCGTAATACAGTGCGTCGGCAGAGCTGCCTGTGTTGTGGTTGTTCATGCTGATGTAGTCAGCAGTCGCGTAGTAGGACTCAGGGAAGAAATTGCCCAAACGGACTGTACCGAAGCCGCCAGACAGGTTCACTTCGCTTTGACGGCCGAAGAAAGTTGCAGCGGATGCGCCGGTATCAGAGTTGAAACCGCTTTCCAGTTGGAAGCCAGCCTTCAGGCCGCCACCCAGGTCTTCCGTGCCCTTGAAGCCGAAACGCGAGTTGTTGTCGAACAGGCCAGTCGTCTTGACATTGCCTACTTCTTGGCGTTCCACGGTGGTGTTCACGCGACCATACAGGGTCACGCTGCTTTGAGCGAAAGCAGCAGTGCTGCCCAGGAGAGCCAGCACAGCCAGTGCCAAACGATTCGTCTTTTGCATGAGGGTTCCTTGTTTGCTTTTAGTCCATCAGGAGGAGTGGCATTGCAGCTTCACTGGGGTCGCCAGCAAAAGCTGTCACTACAACTACAAAAATTTTAGGTGTTGTGCCCCTCCGGACTAAGTGCAGATTGCTATTTGCTCAGCAATTTATGCATATAAGCAACATTTTCAGAACCTGCCGTCAACAAACAGCCATATTTTCCTGGTGGCTCCATGTTTTTAAGGTGCCGGATGCTCTGGCGGGCTCGAGCATTCGCCCAAGGCATCTACCGGTGGCACAAATGGCGCAATTTGATGAATGCCAGCGCCGCCATGACAGCATCGTTCAGGGCATCGTGGGCTTCACGCTGCGGCAGATCCAGGTCTTTCATCAATGTCGCCAGGCGCAGATCGATATCGGCGTTGTCGTGCTGCTGATAAGGCGGCAGTTGCTGGAACTTGTAGTCGTAATACAACGCGGAAACTTCGATGCAGGGCTGGGGCAGGCCAATGCCCAGCAGCGGGCGCACGGCGCGGTTGAGCATCGCCACGTCAAACTCCAGGTAGTACCCCACCAGAGGGCGGCTACCGATAAAAGTGAGCAGTTGCTCCGCAGCAACCGACAGCGGCAGGCCCTCGGCCAAGTCCTGGGTGCGCAGCCGGTGGATGCGCACGCTATTGGCAGAGACCGCGCGCTCGGGCCGCACCAGCAGTTCCAGGCGTTCGCTGGTCACGATGCGGTCGCCCTCGATGCGGACTGCGCCAATCGAGACGATTTCGTCGGTGCGCACATCCAGTCCGGTGGTTTCGCAATCCAGTGCTACCCATTCGTGGGGCGGAGGGGGTTGCAGCAGCGATGCAAAGCGCGGGTCACGCAACCGATGGGCCAGCCACCGCCGCCGCAGGGCCGCCCAGCCGGGGAACAGCGCGGGGCGAAGCCCGTCTCCACCACCCCACATATCCACCGCGCCCATCACAAGGCCCCCAGATGAAAACGCGTGCGCAGCAGTTGCTGAAAGCGCTTGACCACACCCAACGCGTCCTTGAGCAGATCCCGGTCCAGGCTGCTGAGCTGCTGCACCACCACGGTGCCGCTCACCGGCCGCGCCTGTTCCTGCTCGGCCAGGCCCGCCTTCAGCTTGAGCGCCATGAACACGTGCAATGCCTCGGCCAAATCCTCGCCTTCGCCCGGCGACAGTGCCCCCAGGCCGACCAGCGCCTGTACGCGCGCAGCGGTGGACGTGGCCCGGACCTGGTGCGCCAGCGCCAGGCTGCGCACGCCATGCACCAGCGGGAAAAGGCCCGCCTTTTTTAGGTGCAGCGGTGGCGGCGTTTCGCCCAGCGAAAACAGCTTGCTGAGCCAGCCCGCATGGGCCTCGAACGCATCAATGGCGGCGGCGAAGCGCCCCAGCAGCGCATCGTTGTCGGTCGCCAGCTGGTGCAGGCTATCGCTCACCTGGGCGAGCAGCGCCGCATCGCCGGCCACCGCGTGAGCGTCCATGAAGATCGCCAGGTGCATGAGGTTGTCCCCGCCCGGCTGCCACACCCACTCGCGCAGCGTGGCAGCAAAGTCTTGCGCGGTGCGCCGCCAGGCCGGGTTGCTGAGCATGATGCCGCCGGGGCATGGCGGGTAGCCGAACACACCCAGCGCCGCCGAAAAGCGTTCGCAGATGGCAGGCAGATCAGCGGGCGGTTCGTAGCCGTCGCGCAAGATGAGGCCGTTGTCCTGGTCGGTTTTGAGCAATTGCTCGCCCCGGCCCTCGCTGCCCATCACGAACAGGCAGCTGTTGGCCACCAGATCAGCTGGTGCAATGATCTGCCAGGCCCGCTCAAACAGGCGGGCGTTGAGCTGCTGCACCAGCCGCGCAATCAGCTCCACCCGCGAGCCACTGCGAAACAGCAATGCGATCACCTTGGTGATCTGCGCTGCGGCAGAGGCGAGACTGTCCAGGTCACGCGCCTGCTCGATCTGCAAGGTCACGATGTGCGACTGGTTGGAGAGGTAGCTGAGCAAATCCAGTGCCTCCAGCACGCCCAGCATCTGGCCGCCCTCTTCCACCACCAGCCGGTGGATGCGGTGGCGCAGCATGGTGGCCATGGCGTCACCCAGCAACTCGGTCGAGCGGATTTCGATCAGCGGGTAGCGTGCCCAGTCGCCCACCGGCATGGTCTGCAGAGGCCGCCCGTCCAGAATGGCCTGCTGCAGCAAGGTGCGGCTGAAAATGCCCTTGCGCCCGCCCACCGCATCCAGCACCACCACGCTGGAGGTGCGCTGCTCGCGCATCAGCCGCACCACGCTCAGGATGTCAGTCGCTGCATCGACGCTGTGCACCGGGCGCAAGAAAGCTTCGCCCACGCGCGAGAGGCTCAGCGACGGCAGCTCGCGTGGCTGCTGGCGTTCTGCCAGCACGCTGAGCTTGTGGCCCAGGTCGGCAAACAGCAGCGCACCAAACGTGGCGTTGCTGGCAATCAGCTCGATCACCGTCTGCCGCGCCAGCTGGTAGGCCACCACTTCTTGCGCTGCCACAAAGCGGCTGCTGACGCGCCCGGCCACCAGGCTGCGCCCGTCAAAGCAATCGTCTGGCCCCAGCGTGGCCACCATCTCGCCATCGTCCATCTGCTGCACGTAGCCTTTGACGATGACGAACAGGTGCGACGGCGTGGCGCCGGGCTCCAGAATCACGGCCTGCTGCGGAAAGTAGGCGATGTCCACACTGCCGCGCACCTGGCGCCGCTCGTCCGGGTCCAGGCAGTCGAACGGTGACAACGAAAACGGGAATGCGTTGGGCATGCGCAGCGGCCTCCATCGGAACGGGTCCGGATGGCTTCATTCCACCACTGCGCGCTTGCAGGGGGCTTGCAACAGCGCGGTCTCAAGCCATGGCTTGGCCCACTCCACACCGCAGACTGATTTAAATAAAATCAGCCTCCAGCGCTTGATTAGCAAGCGCCGCCAGCTATCAAATCAATAGCAAATCAACCCTTGGTGGCTGGCGCCAACCCTGATGGCACCTGCGCCACCGCATCCCACTGCGGGCCGTCGAACCAGGCATCGCCCGCCAAGTACGCGCGCAGCATGGGCAAGCCATCGAGCCCCCAGAACAGCTTGCCGTCCACCTCAAAGGCGGGCACACCATACACCCCGGCGGCCTGTGCGGCTTCGGTGTTGGCGCGCAGCAGAGCTTTGGGGCCATCGCTGTGCATGTCCTGCCCTGGGCGAATCTGCTCGCTGAGTTGCTCAGCCAGCACGCGCAGGCGCTCGGCATCCAGCGCGTCATGCCCGCCCTGCCACACATGGCGCAGCAACGCACCGGCCACAAAGCGGTTGATGCAGCCGTCGTCACTGCAGGCCAGCGCCTGGCGCAGCAAGGGCAGCGGGTTGAACGGGTGGCGTGCAGGCATCTGCAGCGGTGTGCCTTGCGCGTGGCCCAGCCAGGTCACGTGGCGGTAAGTCCAGTCGCGCTTGGGGGCAATGCCTGCGGGCCCTGGGTTGGCGTGCTGTTGCAGCAACGCACCCAACAGCACGGGTTTGTAGGAAACGCTGTAGCTCAGCCCCTCCAGCGCATCGGGCAGGCGCTCATACGCCAGCCAGGCGTAAGGCGAAACAAAGTCCAGATAAAACGTGATGTGCTTCATGGGCTGGGCTCCTGCGCTGCCAAGGGCTGCGTGCAATCAACAAAGGGAATCAGCGGGCCAGGGATTCGGGCACGTCGGCCCCGGCACGCTGCAGCAGTTTGACCCAGATGGCGCGCCGCTGTGCACTGTCGGCGGCCGCCCAGGCGCGGATTTCATCGATGGTGCGAAAGCACCCCTCGCAGCGGCTGCGGTCTTCCGTCATGCGGCACACCGAGATGCAGGGCGAAGGCACCACCTCGTCAGAGTTCTCATCAAAATAGCCCGCTTCGCTCATCAAACGGGCGCGGGCTGCTATCGGTTCAGTAGCACTCATGCGGCACCTGCTCCACTCGCCTGTGGGGCGCTGGCCTGCACCACGTCCACCACGGGCGCGCCCGTCAAACGCTGCAAATCGCTGGGGTGCAGGGGGAACACGCTGTGCGGGTGCCCGGCCGCGGCCCACACCACGTCAAAGCGCAGCAGGTCCTGGTCGATGAGCGTGACCGGCGGTGTGGCGTGGGCCACGGGCGAGACGCCGCCGATGGAAAAGCCGGTGCGCGACTTCACGAACTCCGCGTCCGCGCGGCCGATCTTGCCGCCCACATGGGCTTCGACCTTCTTTTCGTCCACCCGGCGGTCGCCCGAGGTGACGACCAGCACGGCCGCATCGTCGCTTTTGCGCCGGAAGATGATGCTCTTGGCCACCTGCCCAACCAGGATGCCCAGCGCGTCGGCCGCCTGCTGCGCGGTGCGCGCGGCGTCGTCCAGCATCTGCGGCATGTGGGGGTGGTTCAGCGTTTGCAGCGCGGCAGCCACACGCTGTACGCCCTCGGGAAGATTTGCGGGAATTTTCTCCACGTGCATTCCAGTCTGTTCCTGATCAATGGGTACAAAAATTTTGCGCTCTTGGCAGCACCTCTGTGCAACGCCGGATGGACCTCGGCACCAGTCCGCTACAGGTCCAGCTTCGAACGCGCCTGCGCTCGGATCTCACGGACACCCCGGCCCAGTTTCGCGCGCAGCAAAGCTCTGAGCGACACGCCATCAGCGTAACCGACGGCAGCTGCCACACTCTCGATGCTGTCGGTGGTCGTCTCCAACTGGTGGACAGCATGCTGCAGCCGAAGGTTCTGAAAAAAGCCCAACGGTGTCTTCCCGGTGGCCGCCTTGATACGTCGCGACAGGGTTCTGGCGCTCGAATGCACGCTGGATGCTGCGACGGCCAAATCAAAACCTTGGGACAGATGGGAACGAGACCACCGCTCAAACCTTTCAGCCAGGGGGTCCGAGTGCGCAAGATGATCAGGTATGACGAATGCAGCTTGAGAGGCACGTTTCTCCACCAACAAATAGCGTGCCGTCGTCGCAGCCAGCAAGGGGCTACGGCCATTGACAAGGCTCAATGCCAGATCAACATGGGCCAACGCAGCACCCGCTGTAACAAACGGGTGGGACGTGACGAGCATTCGAGATTCTTCGAGGCCCACATCCTTGTACCGCTGCCTGAAGTGCGGCGCCAGCCACCATGACGTCGTGGCCCGGTGTCCCGCAAGAAGCCCCGCTTCGGCCAGCACAAATGTGGAGGTGCATGCGGCACCGATCAACGCATTGTCCTGCCGGTACTCGCGCAGCAGTCCCTGAGCGTTGCGAACGTCTTTGCTGCCGAGGGCTTCGATCAACTGCGCCGGCTGCTTTGCGCCCAGGGCCGGTACCACCGCCGCATCTGCACGGCCCAGCGTAGAAGGCGCTGCGCATGGGACCTTCAGGCCGTGGGCCGTACTGACATGCCGACGCGCACCCACCAAACATACTTCGAGCGGTTCAACCTTGACGCCGAGCGTCGGAATCAACTCATTCGCCAATGACAGCGTGTCGAGGATGGCCGTGAGGCCGACATCGAAGGCTCCGTCAATCACCAGTATGTGGATGGTCATGGCAAGAATGATATCAAACATGGCAATCAAGCCACTCGCTCGCAGGCGCCAGAAATTCTAAAGTTCGGGCTCCCTCAACAACGTCTGACGACACTGGACTCCATATGACTTCGATGAAAAATATAGCGGCAACTTTGGCCACATCCCTGGTCATGGCCAGTGGCGGACTTGCCGCCACGAGCGCACAAGCCGAAACCGCTGCCGAGAGCCGTTCCAAGGTGGGCCTCTGGGTCGTACTGAACGCCAAAGCGGGCAAAGAGGAAGCCGTGGCAAAGTTCCTGCTCGACGGCCGCGCCCTGGTGGGCAATGAACCAGCAACCAACACGTGGTACGCGATTCGCCTCACTCCAAGCCGATTCGCAATTTTTGACACCTTCCCCGACGATGCAGGCCGTGAAGCCCACCTCAGTGGCAAGGTGGCGGCAGCGCTGATGGCAAGCGCACCGGATCTGCTGCAGACCCCGCCCACCATTGAGAAGATCGACGTCTTGGCCGTCAAACTCCCTGCGGCGAAATAAGGTCTCCGGATTCGGCGTCGGTGGCGCCGAATCCGCGCACCTCGGGTCCCAGGGCACAACGCTTTGGGACCCGTGCCGCAATCATGCAACTCTCTTGCTCAATATCGCCGTAGAGACACGCGAATTGGGCTTGCGGCCCAGAAAATCGCTGACAAATTTTCCCGCATCGATGAGCTTGTCAAGATCGATGCCCGTCTCGATGCCCATGCCGTGCAGCATGTAGACCACGTCTTCCGTCGCCACGTTGCCGGTGGCACCCTTGGCATAAGGGCAGCCGCCCAGGCCTGCCACGGACGACTGGAAATTCCACACACCCAGTTCCAGCGCGGCCAGCGTGTTGGACAGCGCCTGGCCGTAGGTGTCGTGGAAATGGCCCGAGACTTCATCCACCCCAAAGTGCTGCAAGGTCGCCTCGATGGCGCGTTGCACCTTGCGCGGCGTGCCCACGCCAATGGTGTCGGCCACATCCACCCGCTGTACGCCAATGCCCTTGAGCAGGCCCGCCAGGTACGCCACGCGCTCGGGGGCAATGTCGCCTTCGTACGGGCAGCCCACGGTGCAGCTCATGGCCCCGCGCACGCGGATGCCCGCGGCCAGCGCGGCCTGCACCACGGGCGCAAAGCGCTCAATGCTCTCGGCAATGCTGCAGTTGATGTTGCGCTGGCTGAAGGCCTCGCTGGCCGAGCCGAACACCACGATCTCGTCGGGCTGGTCGAGCACCGCCGCCTCAAAGCCCTTGAGGTTGGGCGTGAGCACCGAATACGCCACGTCGCCCTGGCGCGCGATGCCGCTCATCACCTCGTGGTTGTCGCCCATCTGCGGCACCCACTTGGGGCTGACGTAGCTGGTGACTTCGATCTCTTTCAGGCCCGCCTGCTGCAAGCGGTGCACCAGCTCGATCTTGACGGCGGCGGGCACGGGGGTTTTCTCGTTCTGCAGGCCGTCACGGGGGCCCACGTCGATGAGACGTACGCGAGAGGAGATGGAGGAAGTCATGAGAAAGGCCTCAACAAATGGAAAACACGCGCAATCAATAGCCGCGTGCAGGGGTGACGATGCCCGCCACCGCCTCGCCGCGCTCCAGCGCCGCCATCTTGCGGGCGATCTGGGCAATGCTTTCGTCGCGCAGCGTGCGCGCCGAGGTGTGCGGGGTGATGGTGATGCGGGGGTGGTTCCAGAACGCATGGCCCGCAGGCAGCGGCTCGGTGCGAAACACGTCGAGCGTGGCGCCCGCCACATGGCCGCTGTCGATCAAGGCCAACAGGTCCTCTTCCACCAGGTGCGCACCACGTGCCACGTTGATGACATAGGCACCCGGCTGCAGGCGGCCCAGCGTGTCTTTGTTCATGACATTGGCCGTTTCAGGCGTGAGTGGCAGCAGGTTGACCAGCACCCGGCTGGCCGCCAGAAATTCGTTGAACTGCTCGGCACCCGTGAAGGCGCGCACGCCGTCAATGGCCTTGGGGGTGCGGCTGTAGCCGTTGATGGGAAAGTCGAACTGCGCCAATGCCCTGGCCACGCGCTCGCCGAGCACGCCCAGGCCCATCAAGCCGATGGGAAAGTCGCTGCGCAGGCGCGGTTTGCGGTAGCCCCAGCGGCCTGCCGCCATGTCAGCCTCATAGCCATCGAACTCGCGAAAGTGGCGGATGACCGCGTGGCACACATATTCGGCCATCTGCACGGCCATTCCAGCGTCGTCCAGCCGCACCACCAGCGCCTGGGGTGGCAGGCGTAGCTTGAGCAGCGCATCCACACCCGCGCCGATGTTGAACAGGGCTTTGAGGCTCGCCTGTTCGTCCATGAACTGCTGGGGCGGGGCCCAGACCACGGCATAGTCGGCCTGTGGCGCGCCCGGCTGCCACACGGAAATTTCAGCGCCGGGCAGCGCGACCGCCAGGCCCTGCAGCCAGGGCTCGGCCTTGGTGTCGGTACAGCAAAAGGTGATTTTCATGGCTGCCAAGCGTACCGCGCCCTGCCGCTGCGCGTTGTCACGCAGCGGAAAGCTTGAGCAGCTCGGCCCCTTCGGTCACCTGGTCGCCGGGCGCGTAGAGCAGTTCCTGCACCACGCCATCGGCGGGGGCAGCAATGGTGTGCTCCATCTTCATGGCTTCCATCACCGCCAGCGGTTGGCCCTTGGTCACGGCATCGCCTGCCTTCACCGCAAACGACACCACCTTGCCCGGCATGGGGGCCGTGAGGCGCCCGCCCTCGGCAGCTGTCTCGCCCGAGTGGGCCAGCAGGTCGATGGACGTGATCTGCGTGGCGCCCAGCGGGGTGAACACATGGTCCACCTCACCCTGCGGGTAGACGGCGGCGCGGGTGCGCTGGCCTGCGAATTGCAGTTCGATGCCGCTCGCCCGCGGCTCGAACACCAGGGGGCTGGTCACCATGGCCTCGCCACTGCCTACCGACAGGGTCAGGCTGCCGCCGCGCTCGTAAGTCAGCGATGCCTTGACGTGCTCGCCCGCAAACTCAAATTCAAAACGGCGCTGCACCACGCCATGCGTGTGGAAACCGTCGCGGCGGCTGAACGGGTCTGCGCCTTCGCTGGCGCGCTCGTGCAGCAGCGTTTGGGCCACAGCCGCCGCAGCAGCCAGCGGAAGGCCCACGGGTTCCTGGTGGAACAGCACGGCCTGCTCGCGCTGGATGAGGGCA
Source organism: uncultured Acidovorax sp. (assembly GCF_964021665.1). Classification (NCBI taxonomy): domain Bacteria; kingdom Pseudomonadati; phylum Pseudomonadota; class Betaproteobacteria; order Burkholderiales; family Comamonadaceae; genus Acidovorax; species uncultured Acidovorax sp. The sequence continues at coordinate 9,655 of NZ_CAXIAK010000022.1, read as the reverse complement.
GTGTCGAGCTTGGCCTGGGCAAACGAATCGGTGCGGGCCACGCGGCGCAGGAACTGCACGTTGGTCGCCAGGCCCACGATGTGGGTCTGCGCCAGGGCTTCATCCAGCCGCGCCAGAGCTTGCTCGCGCGTGTCGCCATGCACGATGAGCTTGGCCACCATGGAGTCATAGAAGGGGCTGATCACATCGCCCTGGCGCACGCCGGAATCGACGCGGACCGCGCCCCGCTCAAAGGTCACGCACTCGGGCAAGGCATACACATTCAGCGCGCCGGTGGCGGGCAGGAAGTTGTTGTCGGGGTTCTCGGCGCAGATGCGCGCCTCGATGGCGTGGCCAGTGATGCGCAGGTCTTCCTGCCTCAGCGGCAACGGCTCGCCCGAGGCCACGCGCAATTGCCACTCCACCAGGTCCAGGCCGGTGATGGCTTCGGTCACGGGGTGCTCCACCTGCAGGCGGGTGTTCATCTCCATGAAGTAGAACCTGGCCCCCACGGTCGCGCACTGCGTGTCGCTCCCTGCCCCCCGAGGGGGCCGCGTTTGGCAAAACCCCAAGTCCACGCCTTGGGGCGGCCCGGCGGCGAAACCTTCATCTGCACCTTCCAGCCCATAGCCGCCGGGCTGCTCCACGATGAACTCCACCGTGCCCGCGCCCACATAGTTCACGGCGCGTGCGGCAGCCACGGCAGCTTCGCCCATGCGGGCGCGCAGCTCGGGCGTCATGCCGGGAGCTGGGGCTTCTTCCAGCACCTTCTGGTGGCGGCGTTGCACCGAGCAATCGCGCTCAAACAGGTACACGCAGTTGCCGTGCGTGTCGCCAAACACCTGGATCTCGATGTGGCGGGGGCGCTGCACGTACTTTTCCACCAGCACCGCATCGTCGCCAAAGCTGTTGATGGCTTCGCGCTTGCACGATTCGAGCGCCGCCGCAAAGTCCTCGGCCTTGTCCACGGCACGCATGCCCTTGCCACCACCACCGGCGCTGGCCTTGATGAGCACGGGGTAGCCAATGCGGTCGGCCTCGCGTTGCAGCAGCGCGGGGTCCTGGTCCGCACCGTGGTAGCCCGGCACCAGGGGCACCTGGGCTTGCTCCATCAGGCGCTTGGACTCGGCCTTCAGCCCCATCGCATTGATGGCGCTGGCAGGCGGGCCGATGAAGACCAGGCCCGCGTCGGCACAGGCCTTGGCAAAGTCTTCGTTCTCGCTCAGAAAGCCGTAGCCGGGGTGGATGGCCTGCGCGCCTGTGGCCTTGGCGGCGTCAATGATGCGCTCCCAGCGCAGATAGCTGTCCTTAGGCGCACTGCCGCCGATGTGCACGGCTTCGTCGCACACGGCCACATGCTTGGCCTGCGCGTCGGCGTCGGAATACACGGCGACGGTCTTCACGCCCAGACGCTTTGCAGTCGATGCGACACGGCAGGCGATCTCGCCGCGATTAGCGATCAGGATCTTTTTAAACATTGCGCCCTCCTGCGGCGAGATCGCCTGCGCACGCTACGCGTGCCATACGATTTGTCGAAACGGTTGCTGAGCAACCGTTTTCACCGCGGTTTGCAATCAGAATCTTTTTGAACATTTAAGCCACCTTGGCAGAACCAGAAAAGAAAGAAGACAAGCGCCGCACCACGGCGCGCAAAAACTTGAACAGCACCACCAGCAGCAGTACCGACACGACCACCATCACCACCAGCGCCACACCAAACGCCACCGGGTACTGCGTGGCCAGCCACACCACCGCCACCACCAGGCCATCCTCAAAGAACGACAGCCCCCAGTTGGAAAACGGCTCTGGCGAGGTGTTCACCGCCGCGCGCGTGGTCATCTTGGTAGCCAGCGCGGTGGCCGAGAGCGAGCCCCCCAGCAACCCAGCCACCACAGCCATCGCAGCGTTGTCGGCGCCAAACACGCCGTAGGCCAGCGCCGCCCCTGCGGGCACGCGGATGAAGGCGTGCGCGGCATCCCAGGCGCTGTCCACCCAGGGCACCTTGTCGGCGAAAAATTCCACCAGCAGCATGGCGCCGCTCACCGTCAACACCAGGGGGTTTTGCAACACGGCCAGGCCCGGCGGCAACGGCATCCAGCCCAGCACGCCCATCATCCCCACGAGGAACACCACGGCATACAGCCGAAACCCGCTGGCCCAGCCCAGGGCTGCAGCCAGCGCCAGCAGGCTGGGCATGTCGAGCTGCGCGGTGGCATTGGCCGCCGCATCTCCTACGGCACGCGCGGTGCCGCCGTCGATATGCAGCCCCACGGTGTGGAGCCACTGCACGATGTGAAGCCAGAGGGTGTCCATGTCAGTAGCACTCCCCGGCACAGCGAAAGATGGTTGACCGTAACAACTGGCGCGCACCGGGCACAGGACGCCGAGCAAGGGCCGCCCCGCAGCGAGGGCGTCGTCCCCCTGCCCGCTGAGCGCAGCACAGCGAGAGCGGGGGGAAGGCGCGCAGCGCCTCAGGGGGGTGTCGGCTCATAACCAGGAGGGCTTGCGCTTGTTCAGGAACGACTGCACGCCTTCCTTGCCCTCGTCGCTGGCGCGGATGTCGGCGATGCCCTGCACGGTGGCGGCAATCAGCCCGGCGTTGATCTCACGCTCGGCCACGTCGATCACCAGCTTCTTGCACACACGCACGGCGTTGGGGCTGGCGGCGGTCAGGGCCTTGAGCAGTTCATCCACCTTGGCATCCAGTTCATCGGCAGTCACCACCTCGTGCACAAAGCCGATGCGCAGCGCCTCGGCCGCGCCAAAACGCTCGGCCGTCAGAAAGTAGCGGTGCGCAGCACGCGCGCCCATGGCGCGGATCACGTAGGGGCTGATGGTGGCGGGGATGAGCCCCAGCTTCACCTCGCTCAGGCAAAAACCTGCGGTATCCACCGCCACGGCCATGTCGCACGCGGCCACCAGGCCCATGCCGCCGGCATACACGTCGCCCTGCACGCGGGCAATCGTGGGCTTGGGGCATTCATAAATCACGCGCAGCATCTCGGCCAGCTTCCCCGCGTCGGCGATGTTTTCGTCGCGCGTGTAGTCGGCCATACGGCGCATCCAGTTCAGGTTGGCACCGGCACAGAATGCGGGGCCTTCGGCCGCCAGCACCACGGCGCGCACATCGGCGCGGCTGCCCACGTCCACAAAGGCGGCCGTGATCTCGGCAATCACTTCGTCGCTGAAGGCGTTGCGAATCTCCGGCTGCGTGAGCGTGATGCGCGCCACTGCGCCGGCCTGGGTGATGGAAAGGTTCTGACTGCTCATGGCTTGGTCGGGTTTTGAAGGAAGTAGACGAAGTCCAGCTCTGGACAAGGCTGGCCCAGCGCGGTCAATGCGGCAGTGATCTGGCCCCGGTGGTGGGTGCCGTGGTTGAACACATGCGCCAGCGTGGCCGCAAACGGCAGCGATGCCGCCGTGCCGCGCATGGTGGTGTAGTCGAGCGTGCCGTTCCAGCGGTCGGGCTTGAACGAGGCGATCAGCGGCGCCCAGCGGGCAGCGCCTTCGCGCAGGCGGGCATCGAGCTGCGCGCGGTCGGGTTCCAGCTCGGCGTCCAGCGCCAATTTCGGCGAGATGCCTTCGGCAAAGCGCACGAACCACAGATGGTGCTCACCCACCAGCAGGTGGTTGAGCGTGCCGTGAATGCTTTTGAAGAACAGGCCCACATCGCGCCGGTAGTCACCGTCCGGCAGCGCCCGCACGGCATCGAGCACGCGCGCCGTGGCCCACACGTTGTAGCGCGCGAGCTGGGTGAAGTGGGCAACAGCGTCCATGGCAGCTCCAGGTTCTGGCTCTGGTGGGGTTACATCCGGAACAGGCCGAACTTGGTGTCTTCGATCGGCGCATTGCGCGTGGCGGCCAGGCCCAGCGCCAGCACGCGGCGGGTGTCTGCGGGGTCGATCACGCCGTCGTCCCACAGGCGGGCGGTGGCGTAGTAGGGGTGGCCCTGGTCTTCGTACTGGCGGCGGATGGGGGCCTTGAAGGCTTCTTCTTCCTCCATGCTCCACTGCCCGCCCTTGGCCTCGATGCCGTCGCGCTTGACGGTAGCCAGCACCCCGGCGGCCTGGTCGCCGCCCATCACGCTGATGCGCGCGTTCGGCCACATCCACAGGAAGCGTGGCGAGTACGCCCGGCCGCACATGCCGTAGTTGCCCGCGCCAAAGCTGCCACCGATGATGATGGTGAACTTGGGCACACTCGCTGTGGCCACGGCCGTCACCATCTTGGCGCCGTTGCGGGCAATGCCTTCGTTCTCGTACTTGCGGCCCACCATGAAGCCGGTGATGTTCTGCAGGAACACCAGCGGGATCTTGCGCTGGCAGCACAGCTCGATGAAGTGCGCGCCCTTGAGCGCCGACTCGCTGAACAGGATGCCGTTGTTAGCGATGATGCCCACAGCCATCCCTTCGATGCGCGCAAAGCCGCAGACCAGCGTGGTGCCGTAGCGCGCCTTGAACTCGTCGAACTCGCTGCCATCGACGATGCGCGCAATGATCTCGCGCACATCAAACGGCTTGCGCGTGTCCACCGGAATCACGCCGTACAGCTCTTCTGCTGCAAATTTAGGAGCTACCGGCGCTTGATCTGCGGGCGCTGGAGCCTTGTTTTTGGCTCTTCTAGCGAATGCTAGTGATGCACTCGATAAATGTCGTACGTCGAAATCGTCGTTTACAGACGTGCGGCGATTTCCATCACTACTATTCGCTAGAAGAGCCTTGTTTTTATTCAAATTGCGCACCGCATTGCGCGCCAGCTGCAGCGCGTGCAGGTCGTTCTGCGCCAAGTGGTCTGCCACGCCCGACAGGCGCGTGTGCACATCGCCGCCGCCCAGGTCTTCGGCGCTCACCACCTCACCCGTGGCGGCCTTCACCAGCGGTGGGCCACCCAAGAAGATGGTGCCTTGGTTCTTGACGATGATGGACTCGTCGCTCATTGCGGGCACATACGCGCCGCCTGCCGTGCACGACCCCATGACCACCGCGATCTGCGAGATGCCCATGGCGCTCATGTTGGCCTGGTTGAAGAAGATGCGGCCGAAGTGGTCGCGGTCGGGGAAAACCTCGTCCTGGTTGGGCAGGTTGGCCCCACCCGAGTCCACCAGGTAGATGCAGGGCAGGTGGTTTTGCTGCGCCACCTCTTGGGCACGCAGGTGCTTCTTGACGGTGAGCGGGTAGTAGGTGCCGCCCTTCACGGTGGCGTCGTTGCACACGATCATGCAGTCCACGCCGCTCACGCGGCCAATGCCCGCGATGAGCCCGGCGCTGGGTGCGTCGTTGTTGTACATGTTGAGCGCCGCCAGTGGCGCGAGTTCAAGGAACGGCGTGCCGGGGTCTAGCAGCATCTGCACGCGCTCGCGGGGCAGCAGCTTGCCCCGCGCGGTGTGCTTGGCGCGGGCCGCTTCGCCCCCGCCCTGGGCCACCTTTTCGAGCTGGGCGCGCAGGTCATCCACCAGGGTGCGCATGGCGGCGGCGTTGGCCAGAAAGTCCGCCGAGCGGGCGTTGAGTTGGGTGTCAAGAATGGTCATACGTGTGGCTCTTCAAGCAGTCTTTTGTTCTTCCAGACCCAGCAGGTCCTTCATCTCGTCGCGGATTTTGAACTTCTGGATCTTGCCCGTCACCGTCATCGGGAAGCTGGTGACAAAGCGGATGTAGCGCGGCACCTTGTAGTGTGCGATCTGGCCTTTGCAGAAGGCGCGAATGTCGTCTTCGGTGGGCTGCGTGCCGGGCTTGGCGATGATCCAGGCGCAGAGTTCCTCGCCGTATTTCTGGTCGGGCACGCCCACCACCTGCACGTCCTGCACCTGCGGGTGGCGGTACAAAAACTCTTCAATCTCGCGCGGATAGATGTTCTCGCCGCCGCGGATCACCATGTCCTTGATGCGGCCGACAATGTTCACATAGCCCTCGGCGTCCATGGTGGCCAGGTCGCCGGTGTGCATCCAGCCGCCTTCATCAATCGCCTCGCGGGTCTTGGCCTCGTCGCCCCAGTAGCCGTGCATGACCGAGTAGCCCTTGGTGCAGAACTCGCCGCGCTGGCCGACGGGAACGATGGCGCCGGTGTCCGGGTCCACGATCTTCACCTCCAGGTGCGGCTGCACTTGACCGACGGTCGATACGCGCTTGTCCAGCGGCGTGTCGGTGCTGCTCTGGCAGCTCACGGGGCTGGTCTCGGTCATCCCGTAGGCAATGGTGATCTCGCGCAGATTCATCTGCTCCACCACGCGCTTCATCACCTCGGTGGGGCAGGGCGAGCCCGCCATGATGCCGGTGCGCAGGGTGCTGAGGTTGAACTCGGCAAAACGCGGGTGGTCCAGCTCGGCGATGAACATGGTGGGCACGCCGTGCAGGCCGGTGCAGCGCTCGTCCTGCACGGTCTGCAGCACGGTGAGCGGGTCAAACCCGTCGTTGGGGTAGACGATGGTGGCGCCGTGGGTCAGGCAGGCCAAGTTGCCCAGCACCATGCCAAAGCAGTGGTACAGCGGTACGGGAATGCACAGCCGGTCTTCGGGCGTGAGTTTCATGCACTCGCCGATGAAGAACCCGTTGTTCAGGATGTTGCGGTGCGTGAGCGTGGCGCCCTTGGGGAAGCCCGTGGTGCCGCTGGTGAACTGGATGTTGATGGGGTCCGTGGCCTTCAGCGTCGCTGCCACCTGCGCCAGGCGCGGGTCGTCCGGGTTGCCGCGCGCGATCAGATCCGAAAAGCGCAGCAGGCCAGGCTCTTCGCCACCCACGCCAGATTCGTCGATCCAGACGACAGTGTGCAGGTGAGACAGCTGTTGCGACTCCAGCTGGCCCGGCGTGCCATGCGCCCACTCGGGCGCCAGCTCGCGCAGCATGCCCAGGTAGTCGCTGGTCTTGAAGCGCGCCATGGTCACCAGCAGCTTGCAGCCCACCTTGTTCAGCGCATATTCCACCTCGGCCGTGCGGTAGGCCGGGTTGATGTTGACCAGCACCAGGCCCACCTGCGCGGTGGCCAGTTGCATCAGCACCCATTCGGCGTTGTTATGCGACCAGATGCCCACGCGGTCGCCCGGCACCAGCCCCAGGCCCAGCAGCGCACTGGCCAGGCGGTGGGCTTCGGTCTGCAACTGGGCGTAGGTGTAGCGGCGCCCCTGGTGCACGCTCACCAGCGCCTCGCGGTCAGGCTGGCGGGCCACCATGTCGGCAAAAAAGGCGCCGATGGTCTGCTCGATCAGTGGAACATCGGTGGCGCCACGGGCGTAGCTTTCCACCAGCGATGCGGTATTCGTTGCGGCTGCAGTCGTCACGGGTTTGTCTCCTCGGTCATCCATCCAGCGCGGGCAGAGCGCGCGTGGCGAGCCATTCGAAAGCATAGGCAAGCATAGAAGCCCACGGCCCGGCCGGGTTGCCACAATGGTTGCAAATCGTGCCACGGGTGGCACACTCTCTGACGTGAAGCCACCTGCCCCAACCACCCCCCGTTTGTCCGCCCCCGCCACAGCCCCCGCAGCCACGGCCATCGCACCGACGGCTACGCCCATCGCACCGGCAGCCACGCCGATAGCCTTCGTGCGCGCCATTGTTCTGGCCTATGAGCGGCGCGGCATGAGCCCCGAACGCGCCCTGGCCCAGGCACAGATTGCGCCGCAGCTGCTGCAGGACGACGCCGCCCGCATCACCGCGTGGCAGATGGAACAGATCTCCGACGCCGCCATGCAGGAACTGGACGACGAAGCCCTGGGCTGGTTCAGCCGCCGCCTGCCCTGGGGCAGCTACGGCATGCTGGCGCGCGCCAGCATCAGCTCGCCCACGCTGCAAGTGGCCTTGGCCCGCTGGTGCCGCCACCACGGCCTGCTGGCGGACGACATTGCGCTGCAGCTCACCACCAGCGGCGACACCGCCACCCTGGCCATCACCGAGGCCCGCGACCTGGGCGCGCTGCGCGAGTTCTGCCTGGTGTCGGTGCTGCGCAATGCCCACGGCCTGGCCTGCTGGATGGTGGACTCGCGCATCCCGCTCATCGCTGCGGAATTCGCCTTTGACGCGCCACCCCACGCCGATGCCTACGCCGTGCTGTTCCGCGGCCCCGTCACCTTCAGCGCCCCGCGCACCGCCATCCACTTCGACGCCCGCTACCTGCACCTGCCCCTGCGCCGCGACGAACAGGCCCTGCGCCAGATGCTGCAGCACGCCCTGCCCCTGACGGTGCTGCACTACCGCCGCGACCGCCTGCTGGTGCAGCGGGTGCGCCAGCTGCTGGCCGCGCCCCTGCCGAGGCAACCGGCCCACGCCCTGCCCCAGCACAGCGCCGAATCCCTGGCCGCACTGCTGCATGTGTCGCCACGCACCCTGCACCGGCAATTGAAGGAAGAAGGCGCCACGCTGCAGGGCCTGAAAGACGAGGTTCGCCGCACCCGCGCGGTGGAACTGCTGCACCGCACGCAGCGGCCCATCAAGCAGGTAGCGGAAGCGGCGGGGTTTGAGAACGAGAAGAGTTTTATCCGGGCGTTTCGCGGGTGGACGGGGCAGTCACCCGCCGAATTTCGCCGCCAAACCCACACGGCATGATTTGCCCCCAACGTGACGGGTCGCGTCACGCCACGGCATTGCAGCCTCACTACACTGGCCCTTGACTTCGACCTGCTTGCCATGCTCCACCTCCACCACTGCGTCAGCGCCCGCTCCTTCCGCCCCCTGTGGATGCTTGAAGAGCTGCAACTCCCCTACCAGCTGCACATGCTGCCCTTCCCGCCCCGGGCGTTGGCGCGCAGCTTTCTGGAACTGAACCCGCTGGGCACGGTGCCGCTGCTGACCCAGGGTGATGTGCGCATGACCGAATCGGCGGCCATGTGCCAATACCTCGCGGCCACGCACCCCGACGCGGGGCTGGATGTGCCGCCCAACGACCCAGCGTATGGCGCGTACCTGAACTGGCTGCACATGAGCGATGCGACGCTCACTTTTCCGCAGACACTGGTGCTGCGCTATGGCCGCTTTGAGCCCGCCGAGCGCCAGCAGCCGCAGGTGGTGGTGGACTACACGCGCTGGTTTCTGGCGCGGCTGCGGGCGGTAGAGGCCGCGGTGGCGCAGAACGAATACCTGTGCGCGGGCCGCTTCACGGCGGCCGATGTGGCGGTGGGCTATGCCTTGCTGCTGGCACAACACCTGGGCCTGGCGCCGCAGTTTGGCACCGCCACCCAAGCCTATTGGCAGCGGCTGCAGGCGCGGCCCGGTTACCAGCGGGCCATGGCGGCGCAACTGCGGGCGGCTGTGGAGCAAGGCGTGCCCACCACCCCTGCGCCAGACACGCAGCCTTGAACACACGCCCCACCCCACCCGTTTTTACAGAGCGCACAGCATGTTCAAACAAATCTTTGGCATCGCCGCACTGGCCCTGTCGTTCACCGCCGCAGCCCAGCAGCCAGCCACGGTGGTGGACCTGCCCACGCGCCCTGGCGTCACCCAGCGCATGCTGGTGACCACCCCGCCAGAGCCCAAAGCCACCGTCATCCTGCTGGCGGGCGGGCATGGCGGGTTGCAGCTATTTCAGAACGGATCGTTCAAATGGGGGGAAGGCAATTTCCTCGTACGGTCGCGGCAACTGTTTGCCGACAAGGGGTTGATGGCGGTGGTGGTGGACGCGCCCTCGGATCGGCTGCGCGCACCGTTTCTCAACGGCTTTCGCCAAACGGAAGAGCACGCGGCCGATTTGA